>NZ_SSDN01000087.1:0-65149 GCF_004794355.1 Microbacterium sp. K36
GGTGGGTCGCTGAGCCTGTCGAAGCGCGGGTCGCTGAGCCCGCCCGCGCGTCCCTAGGCTGAGCGCATGAACGACGTCGTCCTCGCCGCGATCCTCGGCGCGCTCGGCGGCATCGCCCTCACGGCGCTGCTGCTGCTCGCCCGGCGGTTCGCGCGCGGGTCCGCCGACCTCGGCAGCGAGGCGGAGCAGGGGGCGCTGCGGGCGCTGCATCAGGCGAGTCTCGCCGCCCCGCACCTCCGCGGCGGATTGACCGGGCCGGATGCCGTCAAGGCCGCCCGGCACCTGCGCGCCCTGCTGGGCAGCGCCGCGGTCGCCATCGTCGGCGAGGACGACACGGTCACCCTCGACGGCGCCGCGGACGGGCTCGAATCCGCCGCCGTGCGCATCGCCGCCCAGGTGCGCGCGTCCGGTCGGCGGCAGGTGTTCCCCGCGCCCTCGCGGACGGACGACCTGGAGGCGGTCGGCGCGCCCATCCTCGTCGACGGGGTGACGGTCGGCGTGGTCGTCGCCTTCGCGTCGCCGGTGCGGGCCGCGCTCGTGCGGGCGGCCGAGGAGGTCGCCGACTGGTGCGCGGCGCAGGTCGAGCTCGGCGGACTCGAGGCCTCCCGCACCCAGCTCGCCGAGGCGGAGCTCCGGGCTCTGCGTGCCCAGATCTCCCCGCACTTCATCTACAACGCCCTCACCGCGATCGCCTCGTTCATCACGACCGACCCGGACCGGGCCCGGGACCTCGTGCTCGAGTTCGCCGACTTCACCCGCTACTCCTTCCGCCGGCAGGGAGAGTTCACCACCCTCGCGGAGGAGCTGGGCAGCATCCACTCGTACCTCGAACTGGAGCGCGCGCGGTTCGGGGAACGCCTGCGGGTGACGCTGCTGATCGCGCCGGAGACGCTCGCGACGGTCATCCCCTTCCTCTCGGTGCAGCCGCTCGTGGAGAACGCGGTGCGGCACGGCCTGGAACCGGGAGAGGGCGGGGGCGAGATCCGCATCACCTCCCGCGACGACGGCACGCACACCGAGATCCTCGTCGAGGACGACGGCGTGGGCATGGACCCGGACGGGCTGCGCGCCCTGCTCACGGCGCGTGAGGAGGGCGGTCACGTGGGTCTGCGCAACGTCGACACCCGGCTCCGCCAGGTCTACGGCACCGGGGGAGGTCTGGTCGTGGAGACCAACGCCGGCGCGGGTACCCTGGTGCGCATGCGAGTCCCGAAATCGCAGCCCCTCCACGACCCGGACGACGACTGAGGAGCGGCATGATCGACGTCCTCGTCGCCGACGACGAGCAGCCGGCCCTCGACGAGCTCGTGCACCTGCTGCGCGCCGACCCGCGCATCGGCGAGATCCTCACCGCGGGCAACGGCGCCGACGCGCTGCGTCAGCTCTCCGCGCGTGCGGTGCGGATCGCGTTCCTCGACATCCACATGCCGGGCCTGCTCGGCACCGAGCTCGCCCGCGCGCTCCTCGGTCTCGCGGAGCCGCCCGCGGTCGTTTTCGTCACCGCCGACGAGGCCCGTGCGGTCGAGGCGTTCGAGCTGCGCGCGGCGGACTACCTCCTCAAGCCGGTCCGGCGGGAACGGCTCCGCAGCGCCGTGGACAGGGTGGTCGCGCAGGAGGCCGCGCCGCGCGGCGAGGACGAGGTGCTGCCGGTGACCGTGGGCGCGTCCGTGCGGTTCGTCCGGCGCAGCGACGTGCGCTGGGTGCAGGCGCAGGGCGACTACGCGCGCCTGCACACCGAGGACGACGGGCCCGGCCACCTCGTGCGCATCCCGCTCTCCGAGCTCGAGACGCGGTGGGCGCCGGCCGGATTCCTCCGCATCCACCGTTCCACCCTCGTCCGGATCGACGCGGTGACAGAGGCGCGGCTGTCGGGCGGGGAGCCCGTCGTGGTCGTCGGCACGGCCGTGCTGCCGGTGAGCAGGAGGCTCGTCGCGGCGGTGCGGGAGGCGCTCGTGCGGGGGGAGGGAACGGGGTGACCGAGGCGCCGAAGCGGGTGCGGGTCACCGCGGACACCCCGCCGCGCCGCTCCTCCGCCGCCACGCGGGGCATCGCGCTGCCCGGAGCCCCGGTCGCGGAGGCCGACGCCGTCTACGCCCGTGCCCTGATGCGCAGCCAGCTCCGGCTCGCGCTCGGCACCGTCGCCGGGTTCGTGGTGGTCGTCGTCGCTCTGGCGCTCGGGATCGCGCTCATCCCCGAGGTCGACGCCGTCGTCCTCGGCGGGCTGCCGCTGTCGTGGCTCCTCCAGGCCTTCGCGTTCTACCCGGTGATCCTCGTCTTCGCGGTGCTGTACGTGCGCACGGCGGTCCGCAACGAGCGGCGGTACCGCGCCCTGCGAGACCGCGAGTGAACGCCGTGCTCGACCTCGTCGGGGTCGCCCTGGTCGTGCTCGCCACCCTCCTCATCGGCGTGTACGGGCTGCGGGTGTCGCGCACGACCAGCGACTTCTTCGTGGCGTCGCGTACGGTGCGTCCGGTCTGGAACGCCTCGGCCATCAGCGGCGAGTACCTGTCGGCCGGCACCTTCCTCGGCCTCTCCGGGCTCGTGCTGCTGGACGGCGCCCGCGGCTTCTGGTTCCCGATCGGGTACGCCGCGGGGTACCTGCTCGTGCTCGTGTTCGTGGCCGCGCCCCTGCGCCGGAGCGGGGCGTACACGATCCCCGACTTCGTCGAGGCCCGGCTCGACTCGACCGCCGCACGCCGCGTCACCAGCCTCGCGGTGCTCATCATCGGCTGGCTCTACATCGTGCCGCAGCTGCACGGCGCCGGCATCACGCTCGTCGTGGTCGCCGGGCTGCCGGAGTGGGTCGGCGCCGTGACGATCGCGGTGCTCGTGGCGGCGGCGGTCGCCGCGGGCGGCATGCGCGCGATCACCTTCGTGCAGGCGTTCCAGTACTGGCTCAAGCTCACCGCGCTCCTGGTGCCGGTGGTGTGCATCGCGTTCGCCCTGAGCGGCGGACCGCACGACTTCGATCCCGCCCTGGTCTTCCCCGCCGAGGCCGGGCCGTCCGGTTTCGACGCCTACGAGACCGCGTCGCTGCTGCTCGCCCTCCTCCTCGGCACGATGGGGCTGCCGCACGTCCTGGTGCGGTTCTACACGAGCCCGACCGGAGCCTCCGCGCGGCGGACCACCGTGATCGTCATCGCCATGGTGAGCGCGTTCTACGCCGTGTCGAGCGCGATGGGGCTCCTGGCGCGGATCGCCGCCCCCGACCTCGCGCGGCCGGGGGTCGCTGACACCGTGGTGCTGCAGCTCCCGTCGCGGGTGTTCCCTGGGCTCGCGGGTGAGCTGCTGACGGCGCTCATCGTCGCCGGGGCCTTCGCCGCATTCCTGGCGACGTCGGCCGGGCTCGTGGTCTCGCTCGCGGGGGTCATCAGTCAGGACGTCTTCTCCGGCTCTGTGCGCTCCTTCCGGCTGTCCGCGGTGCTGTGCGCGCTCGTGCCGCTGGGGGTCGCGCTGCTCACGGTTCCCGCGGGACTCGTGGCGAGCGTGGGGGTGGTGTTCGTCGTGGCGGCGTCGACGCTCTCGCCCGTGGTGCTGCTGGGCGTGTGGTGGCGGGGCCTCACCGCGCGCGGGGCGGTCGCGGGCATGGTGTGCGGCGGTGTCGCGACCGGGCTCGCCCTGCTCGTGCACGCCGCGGTGGATGGGGTCGGCGTCGCGGCACCGTACCTCGCGCAGCCCGCCGCCTGGACGATCCCGCTGGCGACCGGGGTCACGGTCGCCGTGTCGCTGCTCGACCCTCGCGGACCCTCGCCGCGCACGGACCGCTTCCTCGCCCGCGTGCACACCCCCGACCGCGCCTGAGTCCCCTTCTGCACCTGCTTCCTGGAACAGGCGATCACGCGGGTTCAGGCAGGTGAAAGCCCATCGAGCCTGAGCCGGCGCGAGTGCCTGAACAGCGGGAAGGGTCGGTGTGGTCGAGTCAGGAGGCTCCAGCGCGACGGCAGGCACTGGCGCGAGAACAGGCGGGGAGGACCAGGAGTGCCTGAACTCGCGCGGCTGCTTGAACTGGCGTGGGTGCCTGTGCTGGCGTGGGTGCCTGAACTGGCGGGAGGGCCTGAAGTGGCGGGAGGGCTTGTGTTGGCGTGGATGCCTGTTCGGGCGCGTCAGCGGGGTTGCGCGCGAGGGCAGGCAGTGGCGCGAAAACAGGCAGGGAAGGCAGGGAGTGCCTGTTCTGGCGGGAGTGCCTGCGTTGGCGCGGGTGCCTGTTCAGGCGCGTCAGCGAGGTCGCGCCCGAGGGCAGGCAGTGGCGTGAGAACAGGCAGGGAGAGTCATGAGTGCCTGTGCTGGCGGGACTGCCTGAATCAGCGGGAAGTGCCTGAATCAGCGGGAAGTGCCTGAATCAGCGGGAAGTGCCTGAATCAGCGGGAGTGCCTGAAACAGGGGGAGTGCCTGTGCGGGGGTCAGAGGGTGCGGCTGCGCGGCATCAGGCGCACCGGGGGGAGCGGCGGCGCGGGGATGCGCTGGTCGTGCCCCTCGACGACACCGAACCGGGGGGATGCGGCCTCCCAGTCCTCGCGGGCGGCGGCGATCTCGTCGTGGGAGCGCCCGGCGAAGTTCCACCACATGACGATCTCGTCCTCGAACGGCTCACCCCCGAGGAGGAACAGCAGCCCGCCCTCGCTGCTGGTCACCTCGACGCCGTCGCGGGAATCGCCGAGGTAGAGCATGTCGTTGCGGGTCATCGCGTGCTCGGGGACGGCGGCGTCGCCCTCGACGAGGAGCAGTGCGTGCTCCCAGTCCGGCCGCAGCGGCAGGCGCACCGTGGTTCCGGCCGGCACGACGATCTCCGCCCCGACGATCGGCGTGTGCACGGTCGCCGGCGAGTGCACGCCCGCGAACTCGCCGAGCACGACCGTGGCCGTGGCGTCCGATCCGGTCGCGGCCGAGAGGGTCGTCGTCGGCAGGTCGGTGTGCCGCTCGAAGCCGCCGTCGCCGTGGCGCGCGGACTCCGGGAGCACGACCCAGAACTGCAGCGCGTCGAGCGGGACGGGGCCGTCGCCCACGGAGTACTCCGAATGCGAGATGCCGTCGCCCGCGGTCATGAGGTTGAGCTGTCCGCGCCGGAGGTCGGCGTCGCTGCCCAGCGAATCGCGGTGCCGGATCTCGCCGACCAGCGGCCAGGTCACCGTCTGCAGACCGATGTGCGGATGCGGCTCGACGCGCATCCGGGTCTCGGCCGGGCCGAACCTGTCGAGGAAGCACCATGCGCCGATGGTGGGGAGGTTGCGATGCGGCAGCACCCGCAGCACCTCCATGCCGCGCACGCCGCCGAGCGGGACCGCCCGCGGCTCGAGGACGATCCGGCGCTGCCCGATCATTCCGCCCTGCCCGTGGGGTCCTCGTCCGCGCCGGCCGACTTCTCCTGCACCGGGGCGTCCGCCGTCGACCCCGGGCGCTGCGACCAGCGGATCTCAGCGCCGGGCACCTCGTGCGTCTGGAGGTACTTCGCGATGTACGGGCAGAGCGGCACGATCGCGTCGCCCCTCGACGCCACGTCGGTCAGTGCCGCCGCGGCCAGCTTCCCGGCCAGGCCCTGGCCCTGGAAGGCGGGGTCGATCTCGGTGTGCAGGAACCGGATCGCGCCGGGGCGGGTGTCGAACTCGGCGAACCCGGCCAGCACGTCATCGGAACGGATCTCGTAGCGGGAGGCCTCGTCGTTGCGGGTCACGGTGATGTCGGTCATCGGATGCTCCTTCCGGCGTCTGGAACCAACCTACGCCCGGGATCGAGGGTCCGGACCTGTGGACGTCGCCGTGCCGCTGTCCGTCGAGGTGATTACGCTGGAGGGATGCCGCAGACTCCCCGCGATCCGTACGACGGATGGATCCCCGAGCCGGACGCGGCATCCGACCAGCCCTGGGACGACGGGTGGGAGCCGACCGAGCCGCCGGAGCCGATGGACTGGGAGCCGCAGGGCGCGGGCTTCGAGCCGCCCCTCGACTGGGGTCCGGGGCCGACGACCGCGGTGACCACCGCGCCGGCCGTCCGCCGCGCCACGCCCAGCCGGTATGCGACGGCCCGCGAGGCACTGCACACCGTGTTCGGCTACGACGACTTCCGCGGCGACCAGGCGGCCATCGTCGAGCAGGTCATCGGCGGCGGCGACGCCGTCGTCCTGATGCCCACCGGTGGCGGCAAGAGCATCACGTACCAGGTGCCCGCTCTCGTGCGGGAGGGCACGGGACTGGTCATCAGCCCGCTCATCGCGCTCATGCACGACCAGGTCGACGCGCTGCGCGCCAACGGTGTGAAAGCCGCGTACCTCAACTCCACCCAGTCGATCGAGGAGCGCCGCGAGGTCGAGCGCGCCTATGTCGCCGGGGAGCTCGATCTCCTCTACGTCGCCCCGGAGCGGCTGTCGGGCGCGCAGACGACCGCTCTCCTGCAGCGCGGCACGCTCAGCGTCATCGCGATCGACGAGGCCCACTGCGTGTCGCAGTGGGGTCACGACTTCCGGCCCGACTACCTCGCCCTCGGCGACCTGGGCGAGCGGTTCCCCGGCGTCCCGCGCATGGCCCTGACCGCCACCGCGACGCGGGCCACGCACAAGGAGCTCACCGAGCGCCTGCACCTCGACGCGGCGAAGCACTTCGTGGCGAGCTTCGATCGCCCCAACATCCAGTACCGCATCGTCCCGAAGGTCGATCCCCGCAAGCAGCTCGTGCAGTTCATCCGGTCGCAGCCGGAGGGGGCGGCGGGCATCGTCTACGCGCTCAGCCGCAAGTCCGTCGAGCAGACGGCGACCTATCTCGCCGCGCAGGGTCTCGACGCGTTGCCGTATCACGCCGGTCTGCCCGCCGAGGTGCGGGCGGCGAACCAGTCGCGCTTCCTCCGTGAAGACGGCGTGGTGATGGTGGCCACCATCGCGTTCGGCATGGGGATCGACAAGCCCGACGTGCGCTTCGTCGCCCACATCGATCTGCCGAAGTCGGTCGAGGGGTACTACCAGGAGACCGGCCGCGCCGGCCGCGACGGCGAGCCGTCCGTGGCGTGGATGGCGTACGGGCTCGGCGATGTGGTGCAGCAGCGCCGTCTGATCGATCAGAGCCCCGGCGACCGCACCTTCAAGATGCGGATGGGGCAGCACCTCGACGCGATGCTCGCGCTGTGCGAGACGGTGGCGTGCCGTCGGCAGAACCTCCTCGGGTACTTCGGCCAGGACTCGCAGCCGTGCGGCAACTGCGACACGTGCCTCGACGACACGGCGACCTTCGACGGGCTCGTCCCCGCGCAGAAGCTGCTGTCCACGATCGTGCGGCTCAAGCGGGAGCGGAATCAGGCGTTCGGCGCGGGCCACCTCATCGACATCCTCCGCGGGGCCTCGACCGAGCGCATCCGCCAGCAGCGGCACGACGCCCTCGCGACCTACGGCATCGGCGCCGACCTCTCCGACCAGGACTGGCGGAGCGTGGTGCGCCAGCTCCTCGCCCGCGGCATCCTCGTCGCGCAGGGCGACTACGGCACGCTCGCTCCCGGAGAGGCCGCGGCCGGGGTGCTGCGCGGCGAGACCGCGGTGCCGCTCCGGAAAGACACGATCGGACGCCCGTCCTCGCCGTCCCGCGCCCGCAAGGCGAGTGCCGCCGACGCCCTCGACGCCGGCGACCGGGAGCTGTTCGAGGCGCTGCGGGCCTGGCGGGCCGAGACGGCGAGGGAACAGGGCGTCCCGGCGTACATCGTCTTCGGCGATGCCACGCTCCGTGCGCTCGCGGAGCATCGGCCCACGTCGCACGCCGACCTCGACGGCATCACCGGCATCGGTGCGAAGAAGCGCGAGGCCTACGGCGACGGTGTCCTCGCCGTCATCGCCGCCTCCTGACGCTCTCCCGTCGACCCACCCTCTTCCGCGCGAGCCACCCCTTTGCGGACGCTCGCAGGGGGCCGGGGCGCACGGAACGGGGTGGGTCGACGGAGGTGCTGCGGCGGATCCTGTCGCGAGCCGACAACGACAGGCGCAGACGGGGCGGCCGATGGTTGGAGGATGCGGACAGGGGACTTCGTGTCGTTTTGTCGCACACCTACCATGAGAGGCATCCACCTTCGTCTCTCCGAGAGGAACGCTCATGGTCGACGCCGCCGTCCGCCCTTCGACGACACCTGACCCGCGCGAGAGCGCGACCGCCCCGCGGATCGATGTCGCCCGCCTGAACGACGCCCTGATGGGCACCTGGGGCGACGTGCGCCGCCAGGCCCGCGAGATGATCAAGGACTCGGCGTTCTGGCGGAAGGACGAGCTCGGCAAGGACGACCACCGCGAGCGCGTGCTCAGCCAGCTCCACCTCCTCGTCGACAACAAGGCCGTGCACCGGGCGTTCCCGAAGCGCTTCGGCGGCGAGGAGAACAACGGCGGCAACATCGCCGGATTCGAGGAGCTCGTCGCCGCCGACCCGAGCCTGCAGATCAAGTCGGGCGTGCAGTGGGGCCTCTTCGGCTCCGCGATCCTGCAGCTCGGCACGAAGGAGCACCACGACAAGTGGCTCCCCGGTGTCATGGACCTGTCGATCCCCGGCGCGTTCGCGATGACCGAGATCGGGCACGGCTCCGACGTCGCCGCGGTCGGCACCACCGCCACCTACGACCCGGAGACGGAGGAGTTCGTCATCCACACGCCGTTCCGGGGAGCTGTGAAGGAGTACCTCGGCAACGCGGCGCTGCACGGCATCGCGGCGACGGTCTTCGCCCAGCTCATCACGAACGGCGTGAACCACGGCGTGCACTGCTTCTACGTGCCCCTGCGCGGCGAGGACGGCGTGGATCTGCCGGGCATCGGTCGCGAGGACGACGGCCTCAAGGGCGGACTGAACGGCATCGACAACGGCCGGCTCTCCTTCGACCAGGTGCGCATCCCGCGCACGAACCTGCTGAACCGCTACGGCGACGTCGCCCCGGACGGCACCTACTCCAGCGCGATCGACAGCCCCGGCCGCCGCTTCTTCACGATGCTCGGCACCCTCGTGCAGGGACGCGTCTCGCTCGACGGCGCCGCTTCCTGGGCCTCTGCGCTCGGCCTGCACATCGCGATCACCTACGCCACCCAGCGTCGCCAGTTCGACGGGGCGGACGGGCAGGAGGTCGTGCTGATGGACTACGGCAAGCACCAGCGCCGTCTGCTCCCGCGCCTGGCCACCACGTACGCGCAGATCTTCGCGCACGACGAGTTCCTGCAGAAGTTCGACGGCGTCTTCTCCGGCCGCACCGACACCCCGGACGACCGGGAGGACCTGGAGACGCTCGCGGCGGCGCTCAAGCCGCTGTCGACCTGGCATGCGCTCGACACGCTGCAGGAAGCCCGCGAGGCGTGCGGCGGCGCCGGCTTCATGTTCGAGAACCGGCTCGTCGGGCTCCGTGCCGACCTCGACATCTACGTCACGTTCGAAGGCGACAACAACGTCCTGCTCCAGCTCGTGGGCAAGCGGCTGCTGACCGATTACGCGAAGCAGTTCCAGGGCAAGGACGCCGCGGCGCTCGCGCGCTACGCCGTGGGGATGACCGCCGGCAAGGTGTTCCACGGCGCCGGCCTCCGTCAGCTCGGTCAGGCGGTGACCGACTTCGGTCAGGTCGCCCGGTCGGTGGAGCGCGGACTGCGCGAGGAGCAGCAGCACGACCTCCTCGCGGGTCGCGTGCAGCAGATGGTCGCCGACATCGCGACCCGGCTGCGTGCCGCCGGCAAGGACAAGGTGCTCGGGGCGCGGCTGTTCAACGAGAACCAGGCCGAGCTCATCGAGGCGGCCAGGGCGCACGGCGAGCTGCTGCAGTGGGAGGCCTTCACCGACGCCGTCCACGCGATGGACGACGCCGAGACGAAGAAGGTCATGACCTGGCTGCGTGACCTCTTCGGTCTGCAGCTCATCGAGAAGCACCTCGCCTGGCACCTCATCCACGGGCGGCTCTCCACCCAGCGGGCCGCGGCGGTGTCGAGCTACATCGATCGGCTGTGCGCGCGGCTGCGTCCGTACGCGCTCGACCTCGTGGACGCGTTCGGCTACGAGCCCGAGCACGTGCGGGCTCCCATCGCGAGCGGTGCGGAGAAGCAGCGGCAGGACGAGGCCCGCGCGTACTACGCCGACCTCGAGGCCACCGGTCAGGCTCCCGTCCTGGAGAAGACCCTCAAGCGGCAGAAGCGCTGAGCGGTCGGCCCGGGCCGCACAGACGGCCCGGGTCCTCCGGACAGCGGATTCATCGGCGGGGGCGGATAGTCTCGGCGAGTACCGACCCGAGGAGCATCATGTCGACCGTCACCGCCTACGCCGCCCCCGCCGAAGCCGCCCCGCTCGAGAAGACCGTCATCGAGCGCCGGGAGCTGGGCCCGCACGACATCCTCATCGACATCGCCTTCGCCGGCATCTGCCACTCCGACATCCACACCGTCCGCGGAGACTGGGGCCCGCAGCAGTACCCGCTCGCCCCGGGACACGAGATCACCGGAACGGTCGCCGCGGTAGGGTCCGAGGTCACGAAGCACGCCCTCGGCGACCGCGTCGGTGTCGGCTGCCTGGTGAACTCGTGCCGGGAGTGCGTGTACTGCCTCCGCGGCGACGAGCAGTTCTGCACGCAGGGCGCCGTCGGCACCTACGGAGCGGTCGACCGCGACGGCACGATCACCCAGGGCGGCTACTCCGAGCAGGTCGTCGTCACCGAGGACTTCGTGCTGCGGATCCCGGACGCCCTGCCCCTGGACGCGGCGGCTCCCCTGCTGTGCGCGGGCATCACCACGTACTCGCCGTTGCGGCACTGGAAGGTCGGCCCAGGCACGCGCGTCGCGGTGATCGGACTCGGTGGCCTCGGTCACATGGGCGTGCAGATCGCGCACGCCCTCGGCGCGGAGGTGACCGTGCTGTCGCAGACGCTCGCGAAGCAGGACGACGGCCTCCGCCTGGGCGCCGACCGCTACTTCGCGACGGGCGACCGCGACACCTTCCGCGACCTGCGGGGCTCCTTCGACGTGATCCTCAACACCGTGAGCGCCGTCATCGACCTCCGCTCCTACCTCGGGCTGCTCGACGTGGACGGCACCATCGTGTGCGTCGGTGCTCCGGCGGAGGCCCTCGCCCTGAACGCGGGGTCGCTGATCGCCGGACGACGCTCCATCGCCGGCTCGAACATCGGCGGCATCCGGGAGACTCAGGAGATGCTCGACTTCTGCGCCGCGCACGGCATCACCGCGCAGATCGAGGTCATCCCCGCGTCGGCCATCAACGAGGCGTACGAGCGCGTCCTCGCGTCCGACGTCCGCTACCGCTTCGTCATCGACGCCGCCACCTTCGCCGACTGACGCGGTCCCGGTCCCGTCCGAGTCCGTCCGCTCCGTCGCGGGATCACAATCGCACCCCCGGTGCCTGCCTGAGGAGCGATTTCCGTCCCGCGAACTTCGAGTCCGCAGAGCCGGGACGGAAAAGTCTCCGGATGAGGGCCGCGCAGGCGCGGTTCTGACTCCGCGCTGGTCTCGGAGGGCACCGTCTGCCGGAGGACCTCGGTCTGGGCGCCGCGCTCGGTGCGGGATGGGAAAGGTGCCGCGGATCTGCGCCGAAGGGCCCTTTTCGATCCCGCGATGGAGGTCTGGGGCGGGGCGGGATGGAAAACGGGCCTGGGGAGGAGAGGGGAGGGGCGGAAGTGAACTCGCACCGAGGACGAGGGACGAGGGACGTGGGACGCGGGACGGGGAAGGGGCAGGGGGCGAGGGACGTGGGACGGGAGCGGGGGCGTCGGTGGGGGCGGATACGGTGAGGGGATGACCTCCCTCCTCCTGGGGCCCGACTCCCGCGCGCGCTGCGCCTGGGTCGGCGACGACGCAGAATACCGCCGGTACCACGACGAAGAGTGGGGGACGCCGCTGCACGGGGACCGTGCGCTGTTCGAGAAGATGGCGCTGGAGGGGTTCCAGGCGGGACTCTCGTGGATCACGATCCTGCGCAAGCGCCCGCGGTTCCGCGAGGTGTTCGCGGGGTTCGAGCCGGAGGCGGTGGCGGCGTTCGACGAGGCGGACGTGGAACGGCTGATGGCCGACACCGGCATCATCCGCAACCGCGCCAAGATCCTGGCGACGATCGGCAATGCGCGGATCGTGGAGTCGATGGCGGACGGGGAGCTCGACGCGCTGATGTGGTCGTTCGCTCCGCCGGCGACCGGAGCACGGCCACGCGAGTTCGCCGACGTCCCCGCTGTCACCCCGGAATCGACCGCGTTGAGCAAGGAACTGCGGCGGCGAGGGTTCCGCTTCGTCGGGCCGACGACGATGTACGCCCTCATGCAGTCGGCGGGCATGGTGGACGACCACATCGCGGGGTGCTGGAAGGCCTGACGGCCCGACGAGAAGAGCGCGGGGCCACCGTCCCTCGCCCGATATACTCGGCACATCGGGGGATCCCCCGGCGCACGACGCCGGGCGGCTGCAGGCGCGCGGTCTCCCATCAGACCGTGAGGAGCAGGTGTGGCAACGCGCATGGCAGCGACACCGCCGACGCTGGCGGGGTACAGCTACGTGCGCCCGCTCGGGTCCGGTGGGTTCGCCGACGTGTTCCTCTACGAACAGGACATGCCGCGCCGCGTCGTCGCCGTCAAGGTCCTGCTCGCGGATGCCGTGAACCCCGAGGTGCTGCAGACCTTCAATGTGGAAGCCGACATCTCGGCGCGGCTGAGTGCTCACCCCTCGATCGTCACGATCTACCAGGCGTCCATCTCGGCGGACGGGCGGCCGTACTTCGCGATGGAGTACTGCCCGGACACGATGAGTGCGCGGTACAAGAAGGCTCCGCTTCCGCTCGCCGAGGTGCTCGACATCGGCGTCCGCATGGCCGGCGCTCTGGAGACCGTGCACCGGGCCGGGCTGCTGCACCGCGACATCAAGCCGTCGAACGTGCTCATCAACTCGCTCGGCGCGCCCGTGCTGGCCGACTTCGGCATCGCGGCCGCCGTCATCGAGGAGGGCGAGGGCGAGACCATCGCGATGTCCGTGCCCTGGAGCTCCCCCGAGGTGCTGCAGGAACGCGTGTCCGGATCGATCCCCAGCGAGGTGTGGAGCCTCGGCGCGACGCTGTACACGCTGCTCGCCGGACGCAGTCCGTTCGAACGCGCCGACCGCGGCTCGAACTCGCGCGACCAGCTCACGGACCGCATCATCAAGGCGCGCTACACGGCGGTGCCGGTCCCCGGCATCCCGTCGATCATCGACGACATCTTCGCGAGCGCCATGCACCGCGACCCGGCGAAGCGGCCGGCGAGCATGGCGGAGTTCGCGGAGAAGCTGCGCTGGGCGCAGTACGAGCTCGGCATCTCGCCGACGGCCTTCGAGGCGGCGTCGGCGGAGTGGGCCGCGGCGGCGCCGGTGAACTTCTCGGATACGAGCGTCCGCGGGCCGGTCATCACGACGGTCGCGCCCGACTCGCGGAGGGCGGCGCGCGCCGCCCGTCCGCACGCCTCACCCCGTGAGCGGGACGACGTCCCCGCGAGCGCCCGTGGCCGAAGCCGGTCCCCCCTGGTCGTCGGTATCGTCGGCGCCGTGATCGGCGCCGCCGTCATCGCGGGTCTGGGAACCGCGGTCCTGTTCCTCACGGGGATCCTCTGATGGCGGCAGGCAACCGCACCGGCGCCGAGGCGGCGACCCCGCCCAGGGGCAAGCTGATCGCGCTGATCTCCGGGGCCCTGGCGCTCGTGGTCGTCGTGGCGCTCGCGGTGACGGCGCAGGGGTATCAGTCGCAGGAGGTGCCGCGTCTCGAACCGGCGGTCTGGGTCATGCGCGACAGCGGGCAGTATGCGCGCGTCAACACCGAGCTCGCCGAGATCGACACGGTCCGCGACGTCGATGACCCTGAGGCGGTCTGGCAGAGCGGCTCCAGCACGGTGCTCTACGCACAGGGGAATCGGCAGCGGTGGGACGTCGATCCGGCCAGCCCCGCCGATCTGCTCTCTGACAGCTCTGAGGAGGGGACGCCGCTCGCTTCGCAGCCGACCCCCGCCGGGACCCGCGACGTCCTCTCCGCCGGGGTCTACGTGGCCTACCGCACCGACACCGGGCAGGTCTCGGTGTCCACCCTGGCACCGGGGGCGGGGACGGCCCTCGTCGATCCCTTCGCCGAGGTCGAGGTCGAGGAGGGGGAGGACCCGCCTACCTACACCGCCGATGCGATCGGGCTCTCACCGGACGGCCTGCTCGTCCTCTACTCCGCGGACGAAGGGGCGGTCCGCCGGTTCGACATCGACGAGCACCGGTTCCTGGGGGATGAGTCACCCGTGGCCGATGCGCCGGAAGCCGGGGAGGGCCTGGCGATCGCGGTCGTCGGGGAACGCTGGGCGATGCTGCAGCCGACCTCCGGCGAGCTGTGGCTCTCCGGACGCGATGCGGCGGTCACGCTCGACGTCGCCGAGGACGCACGCCTGCAGCGCGGAGCCGCCGAGGGCGACGCGGTGCTGGTCGCGGACTCGGACGGCCTCGTCTCCGTCGACCTCGCGTCCGGAGAGGCCGACCGGGTGGCGGAGGCCTCCGGCGTCCCCGCCGCACCGGTCACGGTCCGCGGGGAGACCTATGCGGCGTGGCTCGACAGCGGCGGCGGAACCCTGTGGAGCGCGGGGGAGACCACCCCGCTGCAGGTCCCGGACGAGACCCTCGACGCGGCCGCCATCGAGCCGGTGTTCCAAGGGAACGGCGACCGCGCGGTGCTCGTCGAGACCGGGACGGGCCTCATCTGGACGGCGCCGGACGGCGTGCTGATCCCGCTCGAGCAGTGGAAGATCGAGGACGACACCGAGCAGCAGGAGGGCACGATCGTCGTCGAGGACGTGGCGGAGCAGCTTCCGCCGGTGGCCGTCGACGACGCGTTCGGCGTGCGTGCGGGGGAGCAGGTCATCCTGCCGGTCCTCCTGAACGATCACGACCCGAACAAGAAGGACGTGCTCACGATCGATCCCGAATCCGTCGCGTCCGGCCTGAGCGATCCCGCATTCGGGGAACTGGCGCTCGTGGCGGACGGGCAGTCGCTGGTCGTCGATGTGAAGGCGGGCTCGGGCCAGGCGAGCTTCACGTACGCCGTGACAGACGGTGCGGCCGTCTCGCCGCCGGCGACGGTGACGCTGACGGTCGTCGATCCAGGAGTCAACTCCGCCCCGGTCTGGTGCGGAGTCGACGCCTGCAAGCAGGAGTGGCCGACGCCGCAGATCCTCGCCGGCGGCAGCACGATCGTCTCAGCGCTCTCCGGCTGGGTCGACCCCGAGGGCGATGCCTTCATCCTGAGCGACGCCTATGAGACGGATCCCTCGGCGCCGGTGATGGTGGCGCCGACGGACGACGGCCGCGTCGCCATCCGGCACACCGACCCGAACGCCGCGGATGCCGTTATCCCGGTCACGGTGGTGGTGCAGGACGTGCACGGTGCGACCGCGGAGAAGACCCTCGAGGTCCAGGTCAGCGGCAGCCCCGCCCTCCAGGCATCGGCCGTCGCGGTGACTGCCCGCGTCGGCGAGCGGCAGTCGATCCGCATCTCCGATCATCTGTCCGGAGGCTCCGGGTCGTATCGCCTCGTCGATGCCGTCCAGACCGCCGCGACCGCGCAGGGCTTCGAGGTCACCCCCAACGCGGCGGCGGGCACGGTGGAGCTGACCGCGGCAGAGCCCGGCCAGTACGTGGTCACGTACACCGCGCAGGACGCCACGACCCAGGCCGAGCAGTCCGCGGTCATCCGCGTCACGGCGGTCGACGGCTCCGCTGCGCTCGCGATGGCGCCGTTGACGGCATTCGTGCGCGAGGGCGAGGACACGACCGTCGATGTGCTCCGCGCGGTGCAGAACACCAGCGGACGGGTGCTGCTGCTGTCCGACGCCGTGAGCTCCACCCCCCAGCTCAACGTGCGCGTGGTCGGGAACGAGAGCCTGCGGGTGAACGGGACGACGGAGGACGGCGAGCCCGGCCTGATCGGGAAGGCCACCGTCACGGTCGCTGATGGCGCGGGCGGGGCCGTCCAGGGCACGGTGAGCGTGTTCCTCACCCCGCCGTCCACCGTCACCCGCCCGATCGTCTTCCCGGACGCGGTGACCGTGCGGGCGGGCTCGCTCACGCGCATCGAGGTCGCCGCCAACGACGTCGCCCCCCGCGGGGAGCCGCTCCTCGTGCTCCCGGAGGTGACAGGGTCGGGCGAACCGGACGAACTCGTCTTCGCCGACCGCAACGCGCTGCGCTACCTGGCACCGAAGACACCAGGCACCTATCGACTGACGTACTCGGTCTCGCTCGAACGGAACCCGTCCCTGTCCGACGACGGCGTCGTGACGGTCACCGTCGTCCCGCCGGGGACGAACCGCGCTCCCACGCCGATCGCTCTCACCGGTCGCGTCCTCAGCGGGCAGACCGTGACGATTCCGGTGCCGACGACCGGGATGGACGGAGACGGGGACCGCGTGGTGCTGTCCGGGGTCGACCAGCCGAAGAAGGGCGGGGGCACGGCGACCATCTCGGCCAGCGGCGAGGCGATCGTCTACCGGGCCCCGGCCGGGGGAGTGGACGGCGGACAGGTGTCGTTCCGGTACACCGTGCGCGACCCGCAGGGTGAGGAAGGCAGCGGCGCCGTCCGCATCGGCGTCCTGGACGCGGACGTCGAGGACGCCGCTCCGGTGACGTTCAGCGACTACGTCCGGGTCGAGGCCGGGTCTCGCACACCGGTCGTGCTGGACCCCCGGTCGAACGACCTCGACCCCGCGCAGAGCGAGCTCGAGATCACCGCGCTCGTCCCGAACGCGCCTCCCGTCAAGGGGAACCCGCTGTACGAGCGGCTGAATGCACTGATCGATTCCGACACCTCCCTGAAGGACGGCCGCGTCGTGCTGCGCGCCGGGGAGACGGCGGGGACGAACTCCTACTTCTACACCGTGAAGTCGACGCGGACCGGGAGCACGGCACAGGGCCTCATCGTGCTGACCGTGACCGAGGGCACGGTCGCCGACCAGCCGGTCGTGACGGACACCGTGCTCACGGCGCGCGACCGGGACGACCTCGTGGACGGCGGCGTCGACGTCGTCACGGACCGGGTGCGCTGGCCGTCCGGCGACGTCTCGTCACTCCGTCTGAGCCTGTGGGGCGAACAGGCCGGGTACACGGTGAAGGGGAACCGGATCATCGGCGCCGCGCCGAAGGAGGGTGCACTGGTGCCCTTCCAACTCACCGGAACCGCCGCCGGCGGACGGGATGTGACCGCCTACGGCTTCCTGCGGATCCCGGCGTTCGACGACATGCAGGTCCAGCTCGTCCCCGGTGCGACGCCGGTCGTCGTCGACGAGGACGCGGCCGTCAGCTTCGCGGTGCCGGACTACCTCGATCTGCCGTCGTCGGATGCCGTGGAGATCGGCTCCGGAGCGTTCACCGCGCAGCGGGCTGCGGCGTCGTGCGCGGCAGACGGCCCCCGCACGGCGGAGTACCGTGCCGGTCGTGAGGCGCCGTGGTCGGACACCTGCTTGATCCCGGTGCGTCTGGACGGACAGAAGCGCTGGTCCTACATCGACGTCCCGGTCAGCATCCGTCCGTCCGAACCGCAGCTGCTGCTCTCCTCGATCTCGCACACGATCGCGCCGGGGGCCACGGAGAGCGTCGACCTCTACGCCAACATGGCCGCGTGGGAAGGCGGACGCGAGGGCAACGCGGGTTCCCTCGAGTACCGGATCGTGTACTCGGGCTCGGCGTTCGTGGTCACGCAGAGTGGGGCGAAGCTGACGATCGAGGCGCGTGCCGACGCGCGACCGGGCAACACCGAGAACGTCAGCGTGACGGTGCCGCAGTACGGGCAGCCCTCAGCCTCCGTGCGTCTGGTCGTGGGCGCGGCCCCACCGGACGCCCCGCGGGGAGCGACCTTCACGAAGCAGTGCGTCGTCACCAGCGCTCGCTGCTCGATCGACGTCGTCGATGTGGCGGGCGAGTACGATCCCTTCGCCGGCAAGCCGGGCTCCGGGCTGCGACTGATGTCGCTCGGGGCGGGATCGCGCTGCGACGTCGCCTCGCTCTCGACGGCGGGCTCCAAGACGATCACCGCGAGCTGGCCCGGTGGCGGGCAGGCGCCGGGCGGGCAGTGCGTGGTCTCGTTCGTGGTGGCCGACGCGCAGGGGCGGACCGGCACGGGCACCCTCACGCTCGACCTGCAGGGATTCCCGCAGGCACCGGCGAGCGTGACCACCGTGGGCTTCACCCGCTCGACCGTCGTGCTGGAGGTGCCGCTCGGCGAGGCGCGCCGCGCCCACCCCGCGGTGTCGGGCGTGACCATCCTCCAGGACGGGGCAGCGGCCAATGCCTCCTGCAGTCCGGCCGGCGCCGTGTACCGCTGCACGGTGAACGGGCTGACCAACGGTGCGCCGCACACCTTCACGGCGGCAGCGGTCAACGCCGTCGGCACATCGGCCGCCACCTCGCCGCACACGAGCTGGGCCTACGCCGCCCCGGTCGTGGCGAACGCGACGGCCACGCCGGAGTACCGACCGGGAGTCTCCGACCGCGGACGCGGGGCGGTGCGGGTATCGATCGACGCCGCCGACGATGCTGTCTCCTTCCGGATCGAGGAGACGGGCGAGGTCATCAATCGCACGGGGGCGACCACCACGGCCGATATCGCGCTGTCGCCGGGGGCGCAGACGCTCACGATCGTCCCGATCAGCCAGTTCCAGCCGCCCACCGGCGGCGGCAACGAAGGCGGCGGGTTCCGTACATCCGTGACCGTCGCCGGTTCCGTGTACTTCGACCCGGCGACGACGCAGGCGACGGCGGTCTCGAACACGGCGGTGAACGTCTCCGGCATCGCGGCACAGGCCAACGGCAGCACCAGGGGCGTCCAGGTCACCTATGTCGCGTGGCGATCGGGCAGCGTCAGCTGCACGGCGAACGGAGACGGCTCGCTGTCGGTCTCCGGCGGCGAGGTGCGGTCCGAGTCCCCCTCTCTGCAGGGGCTGCGGCCGTACCAGCTGTATTACGTCAAGGCGTGCGCGTCGAACGGCTACGGAGTGGCCGAGTCGTCCACCACGACGGTCTTCACGTTCACGTTCGTCGACGGCCCCGGCGGTGACACCACCTACACGGTCGCGAAGGACCCCCGGCGCGACGGGAACCGCTACGACTACGGCCTGGCCTCGGCGCCGCGCATCGACGTCGAGAACGGCTTCGTGCCGCAGTACTACCTGTACGGGCAGTGGGTCGGCGACTTCGCCCTCACGCCCGATTCGTCCCCGGGGCAGGTCCGCGCCCGCGCCTGCCATGCCACCCAGAGCAATTCCTGCTCCGGCGAGGTGAATATCACCGCGACGACCGCGCCGACCGTCGTCAACGCCGTGTTCCAGCCCTGCATGCCCGTCGTCGAGGGCGATGTCGTGACGGTGTCCGCCGCGGCACGCGGCTCGTACATCCTCGAGGTGACGCCCCTGGTCGACACTCCCGGCACCTTCGACGTGAAGATCACGTGGACCGGAGCCTTCGCCACCCTGACCCCCATCACGCATCGCATCACGGGCCTGTGCCCCTGACCGCCGAGCACACCGACACGAATACTCTTTCCCTATGCCAGCCACCGCAGCAGCCCCCGTCACCATCGCTCCTGAGCAGGCCTCCTGGTTCGCCGAGACGTTCTCGATCCTGACCGGCAACATCGAGCAGGCGATCCTCGGCAAGCGCCACGTCGTCGAGCTCGTGCTCGCCACCGCCGTCAGCGGAGGCCACGTCCTCCTGGAGGACTACCCGGGGACGGGCAAGACGGCGCTCGCCCGCGCCGTCGCCCAGACGGTCAACGGGACCAGCAGCCGTATCCAGTTCACGCCCGACCTCCTTCCGGGCGATGTGACCGGCATCACCGTCTACGACCAGAAGGAGGGCACGTTCGAGTTCCACGCGGGGCCCGTCTTCGCGAATATCGTGCTCGCCGACGAGATCAACAGGGCGAGCCCGAAGACCCAGTCCGCGCTGCTGGAGGTCATGGAGGAGGGCACGGTCACGGTCGACGGCGTCACCCGGTCCGTCGGCTCGCCGTTCCTCGTGATGGCGACGCAGAACCCCATCGAGCAGGGCGGCACCTACCGGCTCCCGGAGGCGCAGCTCGACCGCTTCATGATCAAGACCTCGATCGGCTACCCCGACGAGGCCGCGACGATGCGCATCCTGCAGGGCGCCGGTCGGCCGAAGACGGTGCTCGACGGCATCGTCGACACCGACACGATCCTGACGATGGCGGAGATGTCGCGCGGGGTCTACGTGAACCCGCTGGTGTCGGACTACATCATGCGCATCGTCGACGCCACGCGGCGGGCGTCCGAGGTCCGTCTCGGCGCCAGTGTGCGCGGTGCCCTGGCGCTGTCGCGCCTGGTGATGACGTGGGCGGCGAAGAACGGGCGCACGTTCGTGACGCCCGACGACGTGCGCGAGCTCGCTGTCGTCGCCCTCGCGCACCGTCTCGTGCTCGAACCGGAGGCCGAGTTCGACGGGGTGACGGCCGTGGCCGTGGTCGGACAGATCCTCCTCGACGTCGAGCCCCCGCGCGAGAACGGCACTGCGTGACCTTCAGCACCGAATCCCGCCTGACGCGGACGACCGCCGGCACGAGCACGTCGACGCGGACGTCCACCGTCACGCGTTACGACCGCACGCGCCGCGGTCCCGTGCGCGGCGCGGTCTTCGGCGCGCGTCGGGTGGTCCGCTCCGTGGGGCGCGCGAGCAGGGCCACGGTCGGCTGGGTCCGTGAGACGGTCACCACGGCGGGCATGCTCGTCGCCGTGGCCGTGGTGCTCGGCGTGCTCGCCGGGCTGCTGTTCGGCTGGGTGGAGGCCTGGGCGGTCGCCACGATCGCGCTCGTGCTGCTGGCGGCCTGCGTGCCGTTCATCCTCGGCGCCCATGACTACCGGATCGATCTCGTGCTCGACCGCGACCGCGTCGTCGCGGGAGCCGAGATCGGTGCGACGCTCGACGTCCGCAACAACGGCGACCGCCTCTCGCTCCCCGGCGTCGTGGACGTGCCGGTGGGGGAGGGCCTCGTCGAGGCGCATGTGCCCCTGCTCCGACCGGGTGCGCACCACCGCGAAGAGCTGACGATCGCCGCGCACCGCCGCGGCGTCATCGACGTCGGCCCCATGACCATCACCCGCGGCGACCCGATCGGCATCCTCCGCCGCGAACTCCGCTGGCCGGACGTGCAGCGCATCCATGTGCACCCGGTGACCGTGCGGCTCCCCAGCACCAGTGCGGGCCTGATCCGCGACCTCGAGGGCACGCCGAGCACGACTCTGGTGGATGCCGACCTCTCCTTCCATGCCGTGCGCGAGTACGTCGTCGGCGACTCGCCGCGCCACATCCACTGGAAGTCGACGGCGAAGACGGGCACCCTCATGGTGCGGCAGTACGAGGAGTCCCGGCACGCGCGCATCGCCGTCATCCTCGACCTCGACCCCGAGTCCTACGCGAGCGACGACGAGTTCGAGAACACGGTCAGCGCCGCCGCGTCCCTGGCGCTGCAGGGCGTGCGGGACGGCAGGGACGTGCTGTTCTCGGTGAGCAACGAGATCCCGGAGCACGGCCGTGCGGAGGTGCTGTCGATCCGTACTCTGCCGACGGTGACCCCCAAAGCGCTTCTCGACGCGACCTCCACGATCGATCAGACGGCACGGGTGATGCGGCTCGAGGCCGTCACCGCTCTCACGGCGCAGTCGTACCCCGACCTCTCGATCGGATTCCTGCTCACCGGTTCCCTCCTGCCGATCGAGCGTCTGCGCCACGCGGCGGTGAAGCTCCCGGCAGCCGTGGAGGCGGTCGCGGTGCGCAGTGAACTCGGCGCGCAGCCGACGATGCGGACGGCCAGGGAGCTCGCGGTGATGACCCTCGGTGCCCTCGGCGACCTCCCGCAGATGCTCGCCCGCGGAGCCCTGCGATGAACGCGGCCGGGCCGAAGCGCGGACGCGCGGGATCACGACGGGGCTCCCCGCCCTCGGCCCTCACCCTCTGGTCGCTGGGGTACGTCCTGGTCGGCGTGCTCCTCGCCACGGCAGCCGCCTGGCCGGTCTACGAGTCGTCCCGAGCCCTCGCGGTGGGGATCATCGGCGGCCTCCTCGGCATGGCCGTCGCCGTCGTCACGCGTGTCCTGCGCTGGGGCACTCTGCTCGGGGCGCTCGCCGCCGTCGGGGTGTACCTGGTGGTCGCGGTGCCGCTCGCCATCCCGTCCGCTCTCACCTCTGTTCCCGCATTCCTCGGCGGCGTGCGGGATGCGGTGCTCGGAGTCGTGCTGGGCTGGAAGCAGATGCTCACTCTGAACCCGCCGCTGGGGGAGTATCAGGCGGTCCTCATCCCCTTCCTCGTGGTGATGCTGTTCGGGGCGTTCCTCGCCACGCTCTTCGTCTGGAGCGGAGGCAAGCGGGCGGTGGCCGCGGTCCCCGTGGTCGTGGCCATGAGCGTCTTCGGCGTCGCCTTCGGTGTGAGCGGCACGTCCTCCGCGGTCTCGGTGGCCGGCGTCGAGCTTCCCGCGCCGCGGGAATGGCTGGTCGGGGTGGCGGTCTTCGTGGTGTCCCTGGTGTGGCTCGTCGGCCGTACCCGCCTGCAGCGCGCCGCAGCGCTGCGGACCGTGGCCGCGGCCAACATCTCCCGGCGGGCGACCCCCGTCTGGCTCACCGCCCGTCGGCATCTGCTCGCCGGGGCGCTGGCGGTCGTCGCCCTGGGGGCCGGCTTCGCGATCACCCCGGCGGCGGCCGGCTGGTCCGACCGCTCGGTGCTGCGCGACGAGATCGAGCCGCAGGTCGTGGTGCAGGAGCAGCCGAGTACGCTCAGCTCCTACCGCTCCTGGTTCTCCGGCGACACGCTGGACACTCCGGTGGTCGAGCTGGAGGGCGACCCCGGCGCCGTGGAACGCCTGCGCCTGGTCACCCTGGACGCCTATGACGGCGAGGACTTCCACATCGACGCCGATGACCGCTTCAGCCGCCTGCCGCGCTCCGCGCTCCCCGGCTCCGGCCGGGTGACGATGGAGATCACGATCGGCGAGGCCTACCGAGGTATCTGGGTGCCGTCGCCCGCCGGTCTCGCGGAGGCACCTGCGTTCTCCGGCGAGCGTGCGGACGCGCTCGCCGACGGGTTCCATGTGGACGACGACGGTGACACCGCCATCACGATCGCGGAGGCGCCCGGCGGCGGGGAGGGCCTCGTGCCCGGTGATCGCTACTCGGTGCTGGTCGATGCGCCCGGTGCACCGGACGAGGTGACTGCGCTCCAGGGCGGCCGGTCGACCCTCGATGCCGATCGATACCCCGCGCTGGTCGAATGGGCGGAGATGCAGGAGCAGCCGCGCACCGGTGCCGGGTACCTCGAAGTGGTCGACCGTCTCCGATCCCGGGGCTACCTGAGCCACGCGCTGCTCGAGGACGCCGCTGCCACGGGGTGGATCGCGGCTCTCCAGGAGTCCGAGGGGTACTCGTTCGCTCCCAGCTATGCCGGTCACTCCGCCGCCCGCATCGAGGAGCTGTTCACCGAGCTCACCGAGCAGGAACGTCGGGCGGGTCCCGACGCCGACCCGGAGCTGCTGGTGGCGGCGGTCGGCGACGACGAGCAGTTCTCCGTGGCCGCGGCCCTCCTCGCGCAGCACTGGGGCCTGGAATCCCGTGTGGTGATGGGGGCGCGACTCGCCGCGGCCGAAGAGGTCCCGGGGATCCCGGCGTGCACCGACGTGTGCACCGGCGCGAACATGAGCGCCTGGGTCGAGGTGCGCGCCTCAGGCGGCGAGTGGATCCCCGTCGACGCGACGCCGCAGTATGCCATGCTGCCGAGCGCCATCACCGAAGGTGAGCAGCTCCCGGATCACCCCACGGTTCCGGAGCAGCCGCGGTCCGAGGCTCTGGATCCTCCGCAGGCGCAGAGCGACGCGAACAACGATGCGCCTCCGCTGGAGGAGCCCGCATCGGAGGTCCTCGCCATCCTGCTGCCGATCCTCCGTGGAGTGGGTCTCGGGCTTCTCGCGCTGCTGCTGCTCGTTCTGCCGTTCCTCGTGCTCGTGGGCGCGAAGAGCCGGCGCGCGCATGCGCGGCGCACGGCCGCAGACCCCGAGGTGCGTCTGGCCGGAGCCTGGGAGGAGCTCGCCGACGTGTACGCCGACCATGACGTGCCCATGGATGCGCAGGGCACGAGGATGCAGCGCGCGCAGACGAGCGGTCGCGTGGCGGCACAGCGGCTGGCTGCTCTGGCCGACCGGGCTGTCTTCGCCGAGCACCCGCCCACTTCCGACGATGCGACGGCCGCCTGGGCGATCGTGGATGCGGAGCGGGCGGAACTGGCGAAGGCGGGGACCCGATGGCAGCGTCTTCGGACCCGGGTGCGGCCGACGTCTTTCGTCGCCAGGACGCGCTCCCTGCGCCTCCCCGGCTTCGGTGCGCGACCCGCGCTCGGTACGCTCGGATGGACCGGTTCACTGGATGACCGGAAGAAGGGGGACTCATGACCGCGCCCGCGGACTCCGGTCTGGCCACGATGCTCGTCATCATCGTCGGACTCGGGCTGCTCGTCGGCCTGGCCGTCTACGTCTGGTACGCCCTCGCGCTGTCGCGCCTGTTCCCCCGCATCGACGGGGAAGGCTGGAAGGGCTGGGTGCCCGTCCTCAACGAGGCCGAGATCCTCGCGCGAGGGGGAGTGCCTGCCTGGTCGGTGGTGTTCTACTTCATCCCGCTCGTGCAGCTCTACGGCATCTACCTCAAGGTCGTCGCCACCCATCGCATCAACCGGCGCTTCGGGCGGGGCGCCGGCATGACCGTGCTCGCCATCCTCCTGCCGCCGGTGTGGGCGACCGTGCTCGCGTGGGGTCCGGCGCCCTATCCCGAGGGGGATCGTCTCGCGGCCCTCCAGCCGGGTCCGCGGCGCAGCGCCCCGCCTTCCGCGGCTCCCGCGCGCGACGCGTCGGGGTACACGATCCCCTCCCTCGCCCCCGCGGGCAACGGATCGCCGGAGGCGCCGTCGCTGATCTTCCCGGACTACGCCGCGCCGCCCGCGGTCGCTTCTGCCGCGAGTGCCCCGCCGACCACAGGTGCACCGCAGGGCGAGCCCGCGGCACCGAGGTCGTTCGCTCCACCGGCCTTCGCTCCGCCTGCCGCGCCGCCGGCTCCGTCGTCCTCGACGCCGGCTCCGTCGTTCGCACCACCGGCGCCGCCTCCGTCGTTCGCACCACCGGCGCCGCCCGCGCCGTCTCCCGCGGCTGCTCCCGTTCCGCCGGCTGCCTCGATTCCGCCTGCTGCGCCGGTTCTGCCTGCGGCGCCCGTGCTTCCGCCCGCGGCCGCTCCGGCACCACCCTCCCCGGCCGCTCCGGCACCACCGTCCCCGGCCGCACAGCCGACGCCCTCCACTCCCGCGCAGCCGACGACCGGGATCATGGCTGCGATGGGCGACGTACCGCCGGCCGCCCCGCAGCCCGCGCCGGCCCCCGCTCCCTCCGTGGACTCTTCGCCGAGCGAGGAACCCGCTGCCCCCGCGCCGGCTCCGGAGGCGAACCGTGTCGTCCGACCCGTGCCGCCCTCGTTCCGCGACGGCGGCCAGCCCGAGGCCCCGCCGATGCCCATGATCCGCCCGGTTCCGTCTGCGACCGATGCCCCCGCAGCAGGGCAGAGCGCGCCGGTACCTGCTCCCGCTGCGCCCGAAGGCCTGGTCGCCGATGTCGACAAGACCGTGGTGACGCCGCGCCCGACCGACGACGACCTCGACGCCACGGTGGTCGTCGCCCGCAAGCGCGGCGTGCGGCGGGTCCTCGTGCTGGACGACGGCCGCCGGTTCTCGCTGTCCGGCGCGAGCGTCGTGATCGGCCGGAACCCCACGGGGGAGCCGGGCGAGCAACGGCTGGCCATCCCGGACACCACCCGTACGCTCTCGAAGACCCACGCTCGTCTGGTGGTGCAGGAGGACGAGTGGCGTCTGACCGACCTGCACGCCACCAATGGCGTCGTGGTGGTCGGGGACGACGGCTCGGAGACGCTCCTGGATGCCGGGGAGAGCGTGGTCGGCACCGGCCGCTTCATCCTGGGAGAAGTGGGCATGCATGTCGTCGCGGAGCGCGATTCGTGACCGTGGAATCCGTCGTCCTCCGGGTGGCCGCGCTGACCGACACCGGGCTCACGCGGACGGCCAACGAGGACGCGGTCCTCGACGCGCGCCCGGTGTTCCTCGTCGCCGACGGCATGGGTGGGCACGACGCCGGTGATCGCGCCAGCGCGGCCGTCGTCGCCGCCTTCGAGCCGCTGCGCGGACTGCCGGTCGATGTCTGCGACATCAGCGACGCCCTGAGTCGAGCCGCAGCCGTGGTCGAGGACATCGCCGCAGCGCACAAGCGCGGGGCGGGCAGCACCGTGACGGGTGTCGCGCTCGTGGAGCACGAGGGGGCGCCGCACTGGCTCGTCTTCAACGTCGGGGACTCCCGGGTCTATCGGCACCACGGCACCGAGCTGGTGCAGCTCACGATCGACCACTCCCTCGGACAGGAGCTCGTCGATGCCGGCGAGCTCCGCCCCGAAGACCTGGCCTCGTTCTCGCGCCGCAACGTCATCACCCGCGCGGTCGGGGCCCCGGACAGCACGGCGGACAGCTGGCTGCTCCCCGTCGTCGACGGCGAGCGGCTCCTGCTGTGCTCCGACGGGCTGACCGGCGAGGTGAGCGATGAGGCCATCCGCGCGACGCTGACCATGAACGGTCGCCCGGAGACCGCGGCGGCGGCCCTCGTCCGCCGCGCGCTGCAGGGCGGAGGACGAGACAACGTCTCCGTCCTGGTGATCGACGTCGTCTCCGGCGGCGCACGCACGCGTCCCGACGACGCCACGGGCGGACGGGCCGCCGTGTCCGCCGTCACCGATTCGATGCTCGAGGGCACGACGGTCCCGGTGCGGGCGCGATGAGCGACGACGAGGCCGAGGAGACCGTCATCCTGACGCGGCGGGACCGCCGGCGTGCCGGAGCGGCGTCCGATGCGGCGCCTCCGGTCGCGGAGGTCGCGTCCGACGACGCAGACGACGCCATCGATGACGCCACCGTGGTCGTCGACCGCTCCGCGCCTTCGGTGGTCGACGCCCCCGACGACGCCACTGTGGTCGTCGATCGGTCCGCCCCTCCGGCGGCCGACGCCCCCGAGGACGCCACCGTGGCGGTCGCGCGTCCGGCTCGCCGCCTGCGGCGGAAGAAGGGTGCCGCCGCAGGGGGCGACGGCACCGCACCCCAGGCCGCCGGACCGCGGTTCCGCGTCGACTCCTTCGCCGCCCCGGACGGCGCGCCGGCTCCCGCGATCTACAAACCCCGTCCGGCTCCGCGCACTCCCGTCGCTCCGCCCGTCGTCGTCGGGGCGGCCGCGCCCACACGGGTGGTGGAGCCCGGGCTGCCGTCCGTCGCCAAGCAGGCGCAGCGGTGGAGCATCGTCACCCTCGCCGCGACCGTCGGGGCGGGCGTCGTGTCGGTCGTCGGTCTCGTCGCGCTCGGCTTCGTCGTCTTCGCCTGACGACGCGCCCTACGCTCTCTCAGGCCTCGGACTCGGGGCGGTCGAGGAGGCCGCCCTGTCGTTCGACCTCGACCGCCCCGTCGGCGGGGGTCTCCCGGCGTCGCCGGAGGACGATGAGGATGCCGAGGACTCCGAGCAGGCTCGCCCCGGCGATCGCGGCGATGAGGGCCACCTCGCGGGTGAGGACGAACGGCGGCACCCCGTGGTCGGGCTCGACGCTCACGACCGGGGGCCGCACCGCGCTCTCCGCGGTGTCGAAGAAGGGGCTGACCGGCCCGCGGGTGGTGGGGTCGGGGAGGAGCTGGATGGCGGCGGACGGCCGGATGAAGCCCCAGCCGTCGACGTCGTCGCGGTTGTCGGCATCCGCGCGGAGCGCCGTGGCCGTCAGGCGATACGCCCACCCCGCCGGAGGATCGTCCGGGTGCGCCTGGGCGACCAGCGCCGCCGCGGCACTCACATAGCCGGTCGCGTAGCTCGATGCCGGGGCATCGGAGGCGAACAGGCAGTCGCCGCCGCCCGTCGCCGCAGTGAGCACGTTCGCGCCCGGGGCCGTGACTCCGACCTGCGGGCCGTGGATCGAGCTATCGGTCGCGCGGCCGTTCGCATCGGCCGCGCTGACGCCGAGCGCCTGTTCGTAGGCGGCGGGATACCGGGCTCCGTCTTCGGCCTCGGGGTCGGAAACCCTGTTGCCGCCGCTGGCGACGACGAGCGCTCCGACGGCAGCCGCGTGCTCCACCGCGCCCCGCAGTTCCGGGGAGTCCGTCGCCTGCGACGAGGAAACATTGATGATGTCGGCTCCGTTGTCGGCCGCCCAGTTGATGCCTTCGGCGAGACGCTGGGCGCTCGGGCCCCACCCCTTGTCGACGTCCTGCGGCGAATCGCTGCGGAACGCGCGCACCGACAGCAGGCGCGCCTCGGGGGCGAGCCCCACCACGCCGGAGCCGGAGACGGGCTGCGCCGCGATCTGTCCGGCGATGGCCGTGCCGTGCCCGGTCAGGTCGCTCAGGCCATCAGCGCGTTCCCCGTCGCCGACGAGGTTCACACCGCCGACGACGACGCCGGCGAGGTGCGGGTTGCCGGCGTCGATCCCGGAGTCGACGACCGCCACGACGACGCCCTTCCCGGTGGCGAGACGGTTCGCATCCTCCGCCCCGAGGGCCGCGAGCGCCGACGGCGCCTCGGGAGCGAACACCACGGTTCCGGGCTCGCAGGCGCCGGTCGCCATCGACACGATCGTCGTGGGAGCGGTCGGCGCGGCCACCGCGGCGGCCGGCGTCCCCCACACGGCAGCACCCACCACGAGGGTGGCGAGAGCAGCGCGGCGGCGCATCACTCGTCCCCGGAGCCGGGCGACTCTCTCGCGGCCTTGGCGGTCAGCGCCGGCCCGGCGGCGAAGAAGTCGATCCACGCGCTCGGCACCCGCCCGACGTCGCCGGGGGTGTAACCGAGCTGGGCGAGCGGTCCGCTGGCGGCGTCCTCCGCCGACTCGTCCGGCACGGCGCCCGGGATGGCGTAGGCGGTGCCGGACTCGTCGACGAGCACGGCCATACCCACCGCCTCGTCCGACGGGCCGCTCGTCTGCACGAGGGCCCCGCCGCCGACGGTGACGGCGACACGGTCGCGGTCCTCCGGCAGCTCGGTGCTCGTGGACCCGAGGACGGTGCGGGCGTCGTCGCCCAGGACCGCGCACGGGGTCTCGCCGGAAGCGAGCGGCGTCAGCGGAAGCGTGGGCCAGTCGTCGCCACCGGCGTTCGGCACGGTGGGAACGTCGGCCACCTCCGCCGGCGACACCTCTTCCTCCTCCGCGCCGGCCTCCTGCGCGCTGCCGAGCAGGTAGAGCTGGTACGCGAGCGGGCTGAGGCGCGCGAGCTCCCCGGTCGCGAGCGCCACATAGCGCTCGTCCGCGGGGCTGCCCTGCACGTGCACGATCGTGCCCGCCGTCAAGTCGGTCCCCGGCACGCGGGCGCCGACGGCGTTCAGACGGATCGGCTCGAGGTCGGCGCCGCTCTCGAAGAGGTTGAGCCAGCGTCCGTCGACCTCGATGACGTCGCTGGTGCCGAGGCCGACCGCCCGCAGCACCGCGTTGGCGTCGTCGGCGGGGACGGCGTAGCGGAGGCCGTCGGCGATCACGAAGAGCTCGTCGCCGCGCTGCACCACGGCGCCGGTGCCCGTCGACGGCTCCGCGATCGGCGCCCCTGACAGCGAGACGGCGGTCCCGGCAGAGTCGTCGACGCACGCGGTCCATGCCGTGTTGATGAGGGCGCTCGGGGTGGGCAGATCGTCGGGGGCGCCGAGGATGCCGATCGAACCGCCGACCGGGATGCCGTCGAGGGCGGCCTGATCCGTGCGCACGACCTTGAACTCGCCGGCGGGGATGAGCAGGCGGGCGCTGGCGGTGTTGATGACGGGGTACAGCGTCCCCTCGACCGAGACGTAGCGGGCGCCCGTGTCGGTGGCGACGATGAGGCGGTTGTTCTGCCAGTCGCCGGGGAGTCCCGGCTGCATGATGCCCCAGAACACGCCGACGAGGATCACGCCGACGGTGAGGGCGATGCCTGCGATGACGGCGCGCAGCGGCTTGGCGGGTTCGAGCTCCTTGCCGCCGGGGGCGCCGCCGGTGAAGGCGGAGAGGAGACGTCGTCGGCTGAAGCCCTGGGCCTCGATCAGGTCCTTCTTGGTCGCCATCGGTCAGACGAGCCCCGCCGTGATGACCCCGAGCGGGAGCAGGAGGGCGAGCGCGACGACCTCGACCGTGTCGCCGAGCCGTGTGAGGCGGAGGCGGGCCTTCGGCGTGAGCAGCGTGAGCCCGATGAGCACCACCGTGGCGACCACGAGGATGAGCAGCATCCAGGTGCGCACGTCGGGGAGGGCGAGCGCGACGGTCACACCGGTCGCGGCGAGGCCGATCGCCCCGATCGCCATCAGCACGAGCACCCCGAGGCGCGCGTGCATCTGCCGCGACTGGAACATCATGCCGACGAAGGCGAGCACGCACAGCACGGCGCCCGTGACGCCGCTGGCGGCGACGAGCGGGGTCGCGATGAGGGCGGCGAGGCCAAGGGCGGCGCGCAGAGCGATCAAGGTGCGGGTGCCGGCCGCGGCGCGACGCTTCACCTCTTCGGCATCGATGGGCTGCGGCGCGGAGAACATGTCGGCGTCGCTCTGCGGCGAGATCACCCGGATGCGGGTGGAGCTCAGAGCCAGCCAGGGGATGCCGTTCGCGAGCAGCGCCGTGGTCGCGAGCATCAGCGCGTACGAGGCGAGCGGATCGCCGAAGACCGCGGCCGCCGTGGCCGTGATCCCGATCGAGGCGCCGAGGGCGATGGGCACGAGGTGGATCTCGGGCTTGTCCTGGGTGACGGCCAGGCTGAGGCCCCCGACGACGACGAGTCCGAGCCCGAGAGCCGCGAGGGGCCAGCCCCAGATGCTCTGCGCGGGGACCGCGAGGTAGCCCGCGAGCCCGCCGTACGCCGCGGCGGTGAGTCCGAGCGCATGACCGGCCTCGGGCTGCCGTAGCCGCATCAGCACCGCGGCGGCGACGCTGAGCACGACCGCGCCCGATCCCGCGATGATCGCCGGGAGCAGAGACGTCGGCGGCGTCGCGACGAGGAGCACGGCGCACAGGGCGAGGAAGGTGAGGCTGACGAAGAGGGCGGTGCGGGAGCTGTCCGCAGGCGTCCAGGAGTTGTGCTGCTCCGCGGTCGCGTCGATCACGGCTTCCACGACGTCGTCGTAGATGCGCGGCTCGCGCATGAGCCCGCCGCGCACCAGGGTCAGCAGCTCGCCGTCGTGCACGCCCTGGGCCGCAGCACCGCGAGCGGGGTCGAGCGGTGTGCCGTCCGCCCGCTGCAGCGCGTATCCGCCGTGCGTGAGGGTCGGGTCGAGCACGCCGAGACTGCGGGCGAAGCCGGGGATGATCTCGACCAGAGGGACCTGCGACGGCACCCCCACGTCGAGCCTGCGGTCGTCGCTGACCACGGAGATCCGCAGCACGGTTCCTGCCACGGTGCCGCTCTGGCTCATATCGGTGGTGTCCCCCCACGTGTGCGATGCTCTCCCGCCGCAGGCGCTGCGGGGGTCCGGCCCGGACTCACTCTAGTTGACAGGCCAGATCCTATCCGTTGCGCACGCGCGGGCTGCGGCTGAGGCAGCTCGTGCGTGATCCAGGCCATTCATCGATCGAACGTAGAAATTTCGATACGGATCTGTCCAGGCCGTTGGAAATGGGCGCCGACCTGCCTTAGCCTATGTGCGGAAACAGATTGGTCGGGGGTTGTTCCGAAGTCGTCCCGTATCGGGAAGGCGCTCCCCCGCGTGTGTCCTCATGGGGACCGGAGGGAGTGAGTAATGGCTGATGTCATCTCCGCAGAAGAGGGGGCTCTGCGTCGCGGAGCCCAGGCCGTGCGGGAGACGAAGTCCGGGATCGATCAGCAGACCAAGAAGGTCCGCGGTGAGATCGAGCAGCTGCGCGGGTTCTGGACGGGTGCGGCTGCCGCATCGTTCACCACGCTGATGTCGCGGTGGGACGAGCAGGCTCGTCAGCTCAACGAGGTCCTCGTGACGCTCGAGGATGCCCTCGCCGGCACCGAGCGCGACCAGGCCGCGACCGAAGAGTCCCACCAGCAGACCATCGCGGGCCTCGGCTCGATGATGGGCGCCTGAGCGCAGTCCGCAGAGATTTCAAGGAGAACATGATGCAGTCGATGTCCGTTCGCCCGGAGCAGGTCAATGCTCTCGCGGCGCAGATCCGCAGCGGGTCGCAGGGTATTCGTTCCGAGCTGGACCGCCTCGAGTCCGAGGTCGGCAAGCTGCGTGCGGCGTGGGATGGTGCCGCGCAGCAGGCCTACGACCAGGCGCAGGCCAAGTGGAACCGCTCGCTGAGCGAGATGCAGCAGCTGCTCACGCAGATCGCCGGGAAGACCGAGGAGATCTCGGGTCAGTACGTGCAGACCGATAAGTCGGCTGCGGGGCGCTTCGGCGCGTGAACCCGGGGCGCGGGTCTGACGCAGAGATGCGTCGGGCCCGCGCCGTCTGCTGTGCTTTTCGGTGAGACACCGGACGGTACAGCAGGCGTGACGGGATCGCCGGAGGAAAGAAGAGGGGGCGTCGATGACCATCGGAATCGACTTCGATCAGATCATGGCCGAGCTCAAGCGGCTGGCCCGTGAAGCAGCGGCTTTTCCTGCCGCGAACGAAGTCGCCGTGTCCGAGGGTGGCACGTCGAAGGCGACGGATGAGCTGCGGAACGCGGTGGCCTACGCGGCCGGTCGTCTGAGCGTGGCCACGCAGAATGCTGTGGACTCCTTGAACGAGACGCAGGAGACGATCCGTCAGGCCGTCATGATGATCGCGGAGCAGGACGCAGCCATCGCTGATGACTCGAAGCTGATCCTGTCGCTCCTCGACTCTGCCGTCGCGCAGAGCGACTCGGACACGAGCGCGGAGGCCGACTACTGATGCGACGCGGTGTGCTATCCGGCGCATCCCCTGCGGTCGCGTCGATCGTCGCGCTGGCGCTTCTCCTCCCTGCGTCCGCTCACGCAGCGACGCTGGAGTCGGGTCTGTGGTGGTTCGATCGCGGAAATGTGCAGGCAGCGCACGATGCGGGCTTCGACGGGACGGGTGTCACCGTCGCGGTCATCGACGGTCAGATCAATCCCGACATCGTCGGTCTCCGCGGCGCGGATCTCGAGGTGAAGGACTCCTACTGTCGCGACGCCGAGGGAGACCCGGTGCCGGCGACGTCGACCGATTATGTGGCGGCGTCGCATGCGACGCACGTCGTCTCGATGATCGCAGGGACCGGAGATGCGCCGGCAGGCGGCCTTCCCGTCACCGGGGCCGCGCCTGGTGCGAAGGTCCTCTACTACCCGGCGATCGTCACCGACGGGGTGTTCGATACCGCGATGGGGGAGAAGTTCGACGAGCAGTGTCTGCTCGAAGACGGCAGCACGGTCATGGCTGATGGGACAACCGGGGTGTCGCGTGCGATCGAGGATGCGGTCGAGGATGGCGCCGACATCATCTCCATCTCCCTCGAGGGCTTCGATCTGACCGACGCCCTCGCCAAGGCGGAGGCCGCCGGCGTGATCGTGGTGGCGGCTCTTCCGAACAACTCCGGAGTGGCCTCGCAGCCTGCGTCGGGCAACGGCGTCGTCGCAGTGCAGTCGTTCGGTGCCGATGGGAAGATCCAGAGCTCCACCACCATCGAGGGCGTGGGCGAGCCTTCGCCGAATCAGAGCGACGACGTGATCGTCGCTGCGCCGGGGATGGGTCTGCTCGGGCAGGGCAGCGAGAACTCCTGGGACGAGCAGGTCCTCCTCACCGGCACGTCGTATGCGACGCCGATCGCGGCGAGCTTCCTCGCCGTGGTGAAACAGAAGTACCCGGATGCCACCTCGGGTCAGCTGCTGCAGAGCCTCATCCGCAACACGGGCACCAAGGGCGAGCACGAGCCGGAGTGGAACGACAGCGTCGGCTATGGAGCGGTCTCGCTGACGGGGATGCTCGCTGTCGATCCGACGGCGTACCCGGATGTCAACCCGATCTTCGATGCAGAAGACCCGAACGCCCAGCCGTCCGCGGCCGACGTCCGCGCTGCAGCTGCTGCTGCGACGCCGGCGCCGACCGCCGACAGCGACGAGCCTGGCGAGACCTCGTCCACGCAGGACGCATTGGTGCCGCTGCTGGTCGGGGGCGGCATCCTGGTCGCTGTCCTTCTCGTGGGCGGCATCATTCTCGCGGTCGTGCTCACACGATCTTCACGACGACGGAACAACGAGCAAGGGGGAGCCCATGGCCGGTAAGCAGGCTGGTGGCGGTTACGAAGCGGAACTCAATCGCATCCGAGCTGTTGAGGACTGGCGCATCCCGAAGGCTCCTGCGCTTCAGAACGCGCTGCGGTCGTTGGACAGTGCGCTTGCTGCTGTGCTCGCATCGTCTGCCTGGGAGGGGAGCGCTGCTGAGAGCGCCAAGACGTCGCTGAACACCCTCCGTGCACGGTTCCGCAACGTGGAAGCGCACGTCTCACACATCACGCGGGTCATCGACACGGCGAACTCGATCCGCCGGGAGACCGCAGCGGCAGAACTCCCGAGCGCGCAGGTCGATTCCTTCTGGGCGAACGCCGCGCGCGTCGGCTCGGTGGTCGTCCACCCTGTGTTGGGGCCGCTGGCCGCCGACACCGCACTCGATGCCATCGGGAACTTCCTCGGCAACAAGCGGGAAGAAGAGGCCCGCAAGATCGTCGAGCGGGTCGAGGCGTCGCTCCAGGAGCCGGCCAAGGAACTCCGCGAGTCCTCCGCGCGGGTGGCGTCGCTCGACATGGACGTCACCGTGCCCGGCGGCACGGATGACCAGCCCGGCGGATCCGATCCCGGTGTGACGGCTCCACGGATCTCGTATCCGAGCGGCATCGGCGGCCCGTCCGGCTCCGCACCGGGCGTCGGAGGTGTGCCTCCTTCCGGCGCCGGTGTCGGCGAGTATCATCCCCCGGTCCCGACGAACCCTTCGGTGCCCTCGGTCCCCACCGGGCCGGGCGGCGGAGGATGGGTTCCAGAAGGTCCCGGCGATCGCCCGGGCGATGTGGGTATCGATGATCCCTCGATCGACTCTCCCGGCGGCGGCCTGCTTCCGGGCGGGCCCGGTGGCGGTCTTCCCGGCGGTCCCGGCGGTTCCGGTGGTCCCGGCGGCTCCGGCTCGCTTCCCGGCGGTGCCCTTCCGGGCGGCGTCTTCCCCGGCGGTGGTGGAGGACTCGGCGGCATCGTGGGCGGTGGCGCCGGTGCGGCGGCGATCGCAGCGAGCTCGAAGATCGCCGGCTTCGGCAGCATGGGCGGACTCGGCGGTGCGGGCCTGGGCCCGGGTGCCGGTGCCGGGCTCAAGGCCGGTGGCGGTCTCCTCGGCAACTCCGCCGTCGGCGGTGTCGGCGGCATCGGTGGAGCAGGCGGCCCTGGCGGTATGGCCGGTGCCGGCGGCGTCGGCGGGGCGGGTGCCGCAGGCACCGGGTCTTCCGGTGCGGCAGGAGCCGGTGGCCGACCGGGCATGGGCATGATGGGCGGCGCCGGTGGCGCCGACGAGGAGGAGAAGGCGAAGCGTTCGGGCCTCGGTGGTCCTATCGCGCCGAAGCTGGAGGACGACGAGGAAGCCGGCCCCCGCGCCAAGGGTGCTCGCGCCGGATCCCGCGACGAGCCCACCGACTGAATGACGCCGCTCCGGTTCGAGAAGGCGCGGTACGAGGGTCGACGCGGGGGCATCGTGAACACCGGGAATGCCGGCGGCGGTGCCCCGCGGCGAGAGTCGTGCGCAGTGGATAGGGTGCAGGTGTGTCAGTCGAGATCGTAGAGCGGCGTCGGATCGTCCTCCAGGGCGAAGACCGCCGCATCGACCTCTCCCTGCCGCTCGACGAGACCCTGGAGGACGCTCTCACCCTGAGCGGGATCCCCGACGCGGACCGGTTCGTCACGATCGGCCCCGGGGGGTACGAGATCCCCGGCGACACCGAGTGCGAAGACCTCGTCGACGGCGGCCTCTATGCGCTCATCGACCGTACGGCTCTGGCTCCGCAGGCGCGCCCGGCAGAGAAGGCGACGGGCCAGACGCGCGTCGACCACGGCGCACGGTGGTGGCTGCTGGCCGTGAGCGGGATGCTGCTCGTCGCGGTCTTCGCCCAGGGCACCGTCGATCCTCTGATCCGGCTGCTCGTCGCCCTCCTCGTCGCCGCAGGTGCGGTCGGCGGCGCCGTCGCCTGGGCGCGACGGGACTCCGCGGCGGGAGTGCGCGGCATCCTCGGGGTGCTCGCGCCCGTGCTGCTGTCGTTCGCGGCCGGCGCTCTCCTCATCCCGGCCGGGCTGGAGGACGCGTCGCACCTATCGACCGCCACCGGGTTCCTCGCGGCGGGTGTCACCACCGCGATCATCGCCGTCACGGCCAGGGCTCGGCCGATGCGCGCCGCGGCCGGGACGGCGACGGTGCTGCTCGTGGGCCTCGCCGCCGTCTGGGGCCTCGCCCTGCTGCTGCGGTGGGGGGAGGCGGAGGCCGCCGCCCTCTCGCTCGGCCTCGTGCCGCTGGGCCTGCGTGCCCTCCCGAGCAGCCTCGTCAACCTGCCCGAGGGCTACTTCATCGACTACAAGCACTTCATGACCAGCCGGTGGACCGTGCGCGGAGCCATCCCCGAGTCGGTCGGGCTGCTGCGTCCGGAGCGCATCACCGCCGTGGTCGACGATTCCTCCGCGCGCCTCATCGCGGGCACCGCCGTGCTGAGCATCGTGGCCGCGGCGACGGCTCCGGTCGCGTTCCTGCGGCCCTGGCCCGATGACGCGTTCGTGGTATCCGGCGGGATCGCCCTGCTCTGCTGCCTCGCGCTCGCCCTGCTGCTCACGCCCCGGCACACCACCTCCCGCCTCCTCCGATGGTTCCCCCGCGCCGCAGCCGCGGTGGTCTGCCTCGTCGCCGGCATCCAGGTCGCGGCGGCCCTCGGAAGCGGCTTCCACCTGCTCGGAGCGGCCCTGCTGTTCCTCGTCGGGTTGGCGGCGGTCGCCGTCGTCATCCCGGTGTCCAAGGGCGCGAAGTCGCTGGTGTGGTCGCGGGTCGGAGACGCGTTCGAATGGCTGGCCGTCGCGCTCGCCCTGCCGTCGGCCCTGCTGTACGCGAATGCGCTCTCCCTGGTTCGTGGAATGATGGCCGGATGAGCGGGAACGGCCCATCACAGCCCTGGCCGAGCGGGGGTCCGATCCCGCCGATGGCGCCCGGCGGAGACCGTCCAGGCGAGATCCCGGCGCTGCCGCCCGCGTTGATCGCGGCGCCTCCGGGTGTCGACGGAACGCCGCTGCGCCAGACGCCCGCGCCGCCCACGCCGATCGCCTCGTCGCGACGCACCGTCCCGCGGCCTGCCGAGGGGCTCGGCCCCGCCTTCCGCGGAGCCCCGGCGGGCACCGTCCAGCGGATCGCGGCCTTCACGCTCGACGCGGCCGCCGTGTTCCTCGCCTCCGCCGTCGTCCTCGTGCTGACGCAGAGCGTGCTGCTCGCCGGCCTCACCGTCTTCGAGCTGGCCCTGTTCCTCTGGGTGCTGGAGGCGCGGACCGGGCTCACCCTCGGCAACGCCGTGCTGCGCCTGCGCAGCGCCCGCGCCGACCGGCCGTGGTCGCCGGGGATCGGGCGCCAGTTCGTCCGCGGCATCATCACCGGTGCCGGCTTCCTCGTGGCTGTCGGCAGCTGGGTGGTCGTCGCCTCCAGCGCCTGGGATCGCGGCGGCAGACGGCAGTCCTGGGCCGACCGCGTCGCCGGCACCGTCGTGGTCGCCGTGCCCGCCAGGGCGGCCGTCGAGGCTCCGCCGGCTCCTGCCGCGGTGGAGGCCGCTCCGCTCGCTCCGCCGCAGGTCGTGCCGCTGGTGGCGTCGCCGTCCGTCGTGGACGAGGACTCCCAGCCCACCGACGCCCGCGCCGCCTCCCGCCGTACCGAGACCCCGGAACCGGCGGCACCCGGATCGGATCGGCCGCTCTTCACCGTCACCCCCGCCCCGGCGCCGCAGACGGGCGCCGAGGCTCCCGCGCCGGAGACCGGTGCGCTGCTGCTCATCTTCGACACGGGCCAGCGGGTGCAGCTCGCCCTCCCCGTGGCCGCGAACCTCGGGCGCGGCCCCGTCGCCAGCGCCCACGACGACCGCCTCATCGTCGTCACCGACCCCGACGCGTCGGTCTCCAAGACCCATCTGCGCATCGAGCACTCCCGCGGCCGCACCTGGGTCACCGACTTCGGTTCCACGAACGGCTCCGACGTCCGCAGCGACGACGGCCAGACGACCGAGCTGGTCGCCGGCGAGCGTGTGCTGCTCGACGACGCCGACCGTGTCCGCATGGGCAACCGCAGCTTCACCATCAGCCTCCTGCTGGGTACAGACAGCAGCGCCGGAGAGAGAGCATGACAGGACCCCGTCTCGCCCCGCCCCGTGTCCCTTCCGGGAGGCTCCCGGTCCAGGCCCCGCCGGAGCTGCAGCCGAACGACGGCGGCATCGGGATCCTCGGGTCGCTGCTGCCCATGCTGGGCAGCGTCGGCGCGATCGTCATGGTCACCATGTCGAACCAGTCCGTCACGGGTCTGCTCACCGGCGGCATGTTCCTGCTGTCCTCGCTCGGCTTCGTCGCCGTCAACGGCTGGCGGCAGCGCTCCCAGCGGCAGGCGGCCACGCTCGGTGCCCGTCGCGAGTACCTGGCGTACCTGACCGAGCTGCGGCAGACCGTCCGGGTCGCCGCCCGCCAGCAGCGCCGTTCCGCGAACTGGCACCTGCCGGCCCCGTCGACCCTGCCGTACCTCGCGGAGGAGCGCACCCGCGTCTGGGAGCGCGGCGTGAACGACCCCGACTTCCTGTCGGTCCGCGTGGGGGTCACCGATCAGCCGCTGTGCGTCACGCTCGAAGCCCCGGAGCTCCCGCCGCTGGCGCAGCTCGACCCCGTCGCCGCCTCGGCCGCGCACCGCTTCATGCTGACGCACGAGGTCCAGAAGAACCTCCCGCTCGGGGTCACCCTCCGTGACTACGCCCGCATCGAGATCACCGGCGACGAGGACGAGACGCGCGCGCTGGCGAGGGCCATGCTGCTGCACGCGGCCACCATGCACGACCCCGACGTGCTGCAGATCGTCATCGCCGCGGACACCGGCGTGCTCCCGCAGTGGGAGTGGGCCAAGTGGCTGCCGCACACGCACTCGCGCACCGTGCGGGACGGCCTCGGCGCCGCCCGCATGATCGGCTCGCAGCTGTCGGAGCTCGAGGACATGCTGCCGCCCGAGGTGCGCGAGCGCTCGCGCTTCGCCCGCGACGGCTCCGGACCGAAGACGCCGCACGTCGTCATCGTCACGGACGGCGCCACGACGTCGTTCAACGACGCCCTCGTCACCGGCGACGGCGTGCAGGGGGTGACCGTGATCGACCTCCCCTCCCGCTGGAGTGACCTCGACGACCCGAACGCCCTGCGCATCGCGTTCGAGACCGGCGGTGCGAGCACACGCGCCGAGCTCGTCAGCCTGCAGGTGCCCGCACGCCCGTTCGAGGCCGACGCGATCACCATCGTCGAGGCCGAGGCGACCGCTCGTCGGCTCATCGCCCTCTACTCGGGCGGCACGGCGATCGCGAGCAAGAAGAGCGCGACCGGCCAGGCCGAGCTCGTCGAGCTCCTCGGTCTTCCCGACGTGCGTGACCTCGACCTCGACGCCGCGTGGTCACCGCGACTGGAGCGCGACCGGCTCCGCGTGCCGATCGGTCAGACCGAGGACGGCAGCCCGCTCCTCCTCGACATCAAGGAATCGGCGCAGCAGGGTATGGGCCCGCACGGTCTCATCATCGGTGCCACCGGCTCCGGGAAGTCCGAGGTGCTCCGCACGCTCGTGCTGGCCCTCGCGATGACCCATTCGCCGGAACAGCTCAACTTCGTGCTCGTCGACTTCAAGGGTGGGGCGACGTTCGCCGGTATGGCCGACATGCCGCACGTCTCGGCGATCATCACGAACCTCGGTGAGGAGATCTCCCTCGTCGACCGCATGCAGGACGCGCTCCAGGGCGAGATGGTGCGCCGACAGGAGCTGCTGCGGGCCACCGGTCCGTTCGCCAACGTGGCCGACTACGAGAAGGCGCGTCGCGGCGGCCGCACCGACCTGGCGCCGCTGCCGGCCCTGCTCATCGTCGCCGACGAGTTCTCCGAGCTCCTGTCGGCGAAGCCGGAGTTCGTCGACACGTTCGTCAACATCGGCCGGCTCGGCCGCTCGCTGCAGGTGCACCTGCTGCTGTCCTCCCAGCGGCTGGAGGAGGGCAAGCTGCGCGGCCTCGACACGCACCTCTCGTACCGCATCGGTCTGCGGACGTTCTCGGCGGCCGAGTCCCGCACGGTCCTCGGCGTGGCGGACGCCTATCACCTGCCCACGCAGCCGGGCGCCGGCATCCTGAAGTCCGACACCGAGACGATGACGCAGTTCCGCGCCGCGTACGTGTCCGGACCGCCGCCGCGTCGGCGGCGGCGGGCGTCGTCCGGCGGCTCCGGACAGAGCACCGGCTCGACGGCGGTCGAGCTGTTCACCGCCGCGCCGGTGTGGCGGGCGGAGGCGCCGGTGGACGAGCCGGAGGTCGTGGTCGACGCCGAACCGGAGGAGAAGCGCAACACCTTCGAGATCGCGGTCGAGTCCATGAAGGGACGAGGCCCCGCGGCCCACCAGGTGTGGCTGCCGCCGCTGGTGACGCCGGCCACCCTCGACCAGCTCTTCGGCGACCTCGTCGAGGACCCGTCGCTCGGTCTCATCTCCCCGCGCTGGCGGGGTGCGGGGGCGCTCACGGTCCCGCTCGGCATCGTCGACGTGCCGCTGGAGCAGCGCCGCGAGAACCTCGCGGTCTCGCTCGGCGGCGCGGCCGGCCACATGGCGATCGTCGGAGCTCCGCTGAGCGGCAAGAGCACGCTCGCGCGGACGACGGTGGCCGCCCTGGCTCTCACCCACACGCCGCAGGAGGTGCAGTTCTTCGTCATCGACTTCGGCGGCGGCAGCTTCACCGGCCTGCAGGACTTCACGCACATCAGCGGCGTCGCGACCCGCTCCGAGCCGGACGTGGTCCGCCGCACGGTGGCCGAGGTCACCAGCCTGCTGAACGCCCGCGAGGTGTACTTCCGGCAGAACGGCATCGACTCCATCGACGCGTACCGCCAGCGCCGTGCGCAGGGTCTCACCGACGACGGCTACGGCGATATCTTCCTCATCGTCGACGGATGGGGCACGCTCCGCGCCGAGTTCGAGATGCTCGAGCCGCAGATCCAGGCGATCGCCGCCCGCGGTCTCACCTACGGCGTCCACGTCGTGATCACGGCGGCGCGCTGGATGGAGATCCGGGCGAACATCAAGGACCTCATCGGCACCCGCATCGAGCTGCGTCTGGGCGACCCGACCGACTCCGAGGTCAACCGCAAGGCGGCGGAGAACGTCACGGCCATCCCCGGCCGCGGCCTCAACGACCGCGGTCTGCAGATGCTCACGGCGCTGCCGCGTGTCGACGGCGTGGACGACGCATCGAGCCTGCCCGACGGGATCGACGACCTCGTGGCCCGCGTCGCGGCGGCGTGGCACGGACCGGCCGGACCCAAGCTGCGCCTGCTGCCCTCGCGCATCAGCCATGCCGATCTGCGCGCCGTCGCGGCCGCGCAGTCGCCGGACGGCGCGGAGCCCCGCGAACTCCTACTCGGCATCGACGAGGCGAACCTCGCCCCGTTCTCGATCGATCCGGTCGCCGAACCGCTGCTGTACCTGTACGGCGACGCGGACTCCGGCAAGTCGTCCATGCTCCGCGGCGTCGTGCACGAGATCACGCGCCTGTACGGGCCGACCGAGGCCAAGATCTTCGTCGTCGACTACCGTCGTGCCCTGCTGGGCGAGATCCCGCAGGAGTACCTCGGCGCGTACCTCACCTCGCACGAGATGACCGAGGGCGGGATGAGCGAGCTCGCGCAGTTCTTCCAGAGCCGCATCCCCGGACCCGATGTCACGCCCGACCAGCTTCGCAGCCGGTCGTGGTGGAAGGGCGCGGAAGGGTTCGTCCTCATCGACGACTACGACCTCGTGGCGACCTCGCAGGGCAACCCGGTCGCGGTCCTCGCGCCGCTGCTCGCGCAGGCGGCCGACCTCGGCCTTCACGTGATCCTCACCCGCCGCACCGGCGGGGCGAGCCGCGCCGCGTACGATCCGATCATCCAGCGCATGACCGACCTGGGCGCGACCGGCATCCTGCTCTCGGGCAGCCCCGAGGAGGGCCAGCTCATCGGCAAGGTGAAGGCCGTTCCCGCGATTCCGGGCCGGGCGCAGATCGTCAGCCGCGACCGGGGCCTCGTCTCCGCGCAGCTGCTGTGGGTGCCGCCGAGCTACGAGTGACAACCGAGGAGAGACCGAGATGACCTTCGAACCGACGCCGGCCCCCGCGCCGATGGTCCCGCCCGTGCTGTACCTGCCCCTGAGCGTGACGTCGACGCCCGAGGAGCAGCTCGTCGAGATCCGGGAGCTGAAGGACGGGCGGCGTGCACTGCTCGCCTACACCGCCCTCGACCGGCTGCTGGAGCTCGCCGGCGAGCGGCAGCCTTGGGTGCTGGTGCGCACCGAGGACCTCGGTCAGATCAAGGAGGCGCAGCCCTACGACGTCGTGATCTTCGACCTCGACGTGCCCGCGTCCTACCGCCGGAACGGAGCCATCGCATGAGCCGCATCGCGATGGACCCGGAGGTGATGGCCGTCCATGCGGACATGCACGAGGAGGCGGTCGAGCTCATCGAGACGAAGCTCTCCGGCATTCCGACGGCCGTCGACGGCGGGCTCGCCTCCGATACGGTCGCCGCGATCATGCAGCGGGTGGGGGAGGGCGTCGACGCCCTGTACCGGATCAACGGCACCCTCGGAGAGATCGTCCGCGCCATCGCCGACGACGCGGAGACGAACGAGCAGGACGTGATCGACCAGCTCGACCCGGTCGCGGCCATCGTCGAGGACCTCTGATGACGATCGACACGACCACGTACGGCGACGCCGACCAGGTGCAGGCGGCCGCGGACTGGCTCGACCCCGACCTGAAGGACGCCGCGGACGTCTCCTCCAACGTCACGACCTTCATCCCGACCGGCGTGCGCGGGCACTGGTACGGCGAGTCGGCGGACGACTACGTCACGATCCTCTCGCGCACGACCGACGCCGCGAAGGAGATCAAGGATCTCGCCCGTGACGCCGCCGAGAAGCTCCGGTCGTACGCCGGGCAGCTGCGGCGCATGAAGGAGGACTTCGCGACGCACCGCGACAATGCGCGGGCGGCGGGGCTCCCGGTCAACGGGATGATCATCGGCCGGCCGGTGTCCCTGATCCCGGTATGCCCCACCTCGCGCGACGACCCCTACTGGGACGAGTGGCAGGAGCACCTCGACCGCATCGAGCTGTACAACGAGATCGCCGCCGACGTCGGCTCCTGGTGGGGCGAGCTCGAGGTCTGGATCAGCGAGAACCTCGACGGCTTCCTCGGGACCATGCCGAGCCAGTCCACGGCGGACAAGATCCTGTCCGGTCTTCGGGAGGCGAGCGGCGAGGTCCCGAAGATCTACCTCGAGGGCCAGGGCCTGGCGTGGGCGGAGACGGCGGCCGAGCTCACCTCCCACGCGGAGGATCTGCGTCTCGGAGCATCGGACTTCGTTCGCGAGCTGCGCTCCGGCAACCCTGCCGTCAAGGCCGCCGCCGAGGCCGCCAACCCCACCGGCATGCGGTGGGCGGCGGACGAGGCCGAGGATCTGGCCCGCGGACTCTCTCGCGCGAGTCGGGCGGTGCCGTTCATCGGCTGGGGCGTCGACGCCTGGAACCTGGGCTCGGCGATGTCGTCGGGCGATGACCCGTCGTCCACCGCGGTGGAGATCATCGGCGGTGCGGCGGGTGGCGCGGCTGCGGCTGCCGGGGTCGCCGCGCTCGCGGCGGCCGGTGTCGTCACGCTCCCGGTCTGGGGCACGGCGGTGGTCGTCGGCGGGGCCGCGGTGGCGGTCGGTGCCGGTGCGGTGTGGGCGTACGAGAACTGGGTGCCGCAGGACGTCCGGGAGTCGATCGACGCCGGCATGGCGGATGCATGGGACGCCACGACGGACTTCGCGGAGGACGCCTGGGAGAACACGACCGACTTCGTGGGCGACGCGGGGCACAACATCGGCAAGGCGTGGAAGGGACTGTTCGGGTGACAGGGCAGCAGCAGTCGACGTCTCCGGAGACGATCTGGGTACCTGGTCATCCGGGGTGGCAGGGGCAGCCGCGGGCGACCACGGCACTCACCGTGTTCGGCGTCGTGTTCGCCATCGTGGTCCTGCTGTTCAGCCTGATCCTGTTCGCCGATCCGGCTCCCGCGATGAAGGCTCTGGGGATCGGTGTGCTCGCGGCCGTCGCCGTGGGCGTCTGGCTGCTGGTGGCCCATGCCCGCGTCTCGCGGGTCCGAGTCGTCCGGCCGGTCGTCGACGGTCCGGCGATCGCGTTCGGCGGGGCCGCGGGGATCGTCTGGCCGCTGCGCGCCCTCGCGCCCGTGGGGGCCCTGCTCCTCGCGGCGTGGGCATGGAGCATCTTCACGGTGCCCGCAGACCGACTGCCGCTCCTCACCCTGCTCCTCCTCCCGGTGGTCGCGCTGATCATGACGATCGCCGGCACCCGGTCGTGGTTCCGGGCTCCCTCCGCCCATCGCCTGACGCTGCGCCCGGACGGGGTGGAGCTTCGGATCCCGCGCAACAACGTGGCCGTGGCATGGGAGGAGGTCGTCGGCGCCGGCCTGGAAGGCAACCGCGTGGTGCTGCGGACGGCGACCGCGCAGCCGTCCTCGTGGGCGGCGGCCGACCTCGCGAGCGATCCTGTGCTCCTGGCCGAGCTCGTCACCTTCTACGCGAACCGTCCCGACGTCCGTGCCGAGATCGGTGCGGGCACGCTCGCCCGCCTGCGGTCCGGGGAGTTCTAGCGGTGCCTCTCAGCGGGCGCCGGCGGCGTCGGCGAGATGACGCGCCTCGTGGCCGAGGACCTTCACGATGATCCCGTGGCGCCGGAGTTCAGCGACGGTGCGCGCGCCCTCTTCGGCGTCGAGCCCCAGGGCCCGGATGTTCGCCACCACGACCACGTCTCCGGTCCGGAGCGTCGAGATGAGTCGCGCGAGGCGGTCGTTCCAGCTCTCCAGGATGTCCGGCGCCGGGTGACGGAAGCCCTCGATGGGCACGCCGAAGCGGGTGAGGTCGGCGCGCTGCTCGACGACCGACGGCATGCCCTCGCGGGCGACGACGAGGCCGACCAGGCGGGAGCCCGCGGGACGCGCGGTCCAGAAGTTGCGGTTCTGCTGCAGCTCCGTGAAGCACTTCGGGCACTTCGCTGCGTCGTGCGGGAGGTGGAGCGGGCTCGTCAGCGCATCGTCGAGAGACGGCGTCGTTCCCGCCGGGTCAATCGTGTCGCTCATCCCGCACCTCCGCCCTCTATTCTGCCCTGCCCAGGTGTCCCGCGGCGACCGGATCAGAGCAGTCCGAGGGCTCGGACCGCGTCCCGCTCCTCCACGAGCTCCGCGACCGAGGCGTCGATGCGCGCGCGGGCCCGGTCGTCGATCTCCAGACCCTCCACGATGCGCCACTGGCCGTCGACGGACTGCACGGGGAACGAGGAGACGAGGCCCTCGGGAACGCCGTACTCTCCGCGCGAGACGACGGCGGCGGAGGTCCAGTCCTCGGTCCCGCGGACCCAGTCGCGCACATGGTCGATCGTCGCGCTCGCGGCGGAGGCGACGGAGGACGACCCGCGGACCTCGATGATCTCCGCGCCGCGCTTGGCGACCCGGGGGATGAACGTCTGGTCCAGCCACGCCGGGACGTCGCCGACGATCCGCTCCAGGGCGTCCTGCACGGGCTTCCCGCCGACGGTCGCGTGCGACACGTCGGGGAACTGCGTGGCCGAGTGGTTGCCCCAGATGGGCACCCGCCGCACCGTGTGCACGGGGGCGCCGAGAGTCTGGGCGAGCTGGGCCCGTGCGCGGTTCTCGTCCAGCCGCGTGAGGGCGGTGAAGCGGTCGGCGGGCACGCCGTCGGCCGCCGCCGAGGCGATCAGGGCGTTCGTGTTGGCGGGGTTGCCCACCACGGTCACGCGGACGCCGGGGTCGGCGTTCGCGGCGATGGCGGCGCCCTGCGGCCCGAAGATGCCGCCGTTCGCGGCCAGCAGGTCGCCGCGCTCCATCCCGGGACCGCGGGGGCGTGCGCCCACGAGCAGGGCGAGGTCGCAGCCGTCGAAGCCGACCGCGGCGTCGTCGGTCACCTCCACGTGCTCGAGCAGGTCGAAAGCGCCGTCCTGAAGCTCCAGCGCCGCGCCCTCTGCCGCGCCGAGCCCCTGCGGGATCTCCAGCAGCCGCAGCCGCACCTTCTCATCCGGACCGAGCATGTCGCCGGCGGCGATGCGGAAGAGGAGCGCGTAGCCGATCTGTCCGCCCGCGCCGGTGATGGTGATCGTGGTGGCCATGTCACGAGCCTACGTCCGTCGCGGTGTCGGCGCGCGGAGTACCCTCGACGCATGACGTTCAATCCCGACGCCGACCTCTCCCGCAACACCACGCGCCGCCGCGGACGCACGGCGGCGATCGCGGGCGGCTCCGGCGTCGGCGTGCTCGCCCTCCTCGCCCTCATCGCCGGCCCCCTGCTGGGCATCGACCTGAGCGGACTCGTCGGGGGCGCGCCCGGGGGCGGGAGCGAGCCCGCCGGCGGTTCGGCCATCGAGAACTGCGACAGCGGTGAGGACGCGAACGCGAACGTCGACTGCCGCATGGCGGGGGCGCAGGTCGCGCTCGACGCCTTCTGGGAGGACAACGTGGAGGGGTACCAGGCTCCGCAGCTCATCGTCGTCGACGGAGCGACCTCCACGCAGTGCGGCACCGCCTCCAACGCGGTCGGCCCGTTCTACTGCCCGCCGGAGGAGACCGTCTACATCGACCCCACGTTCTTCCAGCTCATGCAGCAGCAGTTCGGGGCCTCCGCCGGGAACCTCGCGCAGCTCTACATCGTCGGGCACGAGTGGGGTCACCACATCCAGAACCTCCTCGGGGCGATGGAGCGGTACCCGAACAACGGGACGGGTCCCGGCAGCAACGGCGTGCGCATGGAGCTGCAGGCCGACTGCTACGCCGGTGGCTGGCTCGGCCGCGCGACCGAGCAGACCGACGCCGACGGCGATCCGTACCTCGAGAAGCCGACGGAGGAGCAGATCCGCGACGCCCTGAACGCGGCGTCGACCGTCGGCGACGATCACATCCAGGAGCAGTCCGGGCAGGTGAACCCGGAGACCTGGACCCACGGCTCCAGCGAGCAGCGTCAGCGCTGGTTCGCGGAGGGGTACCAGAACGGGCTCGACGCGTGCGGGCAGGTGTTCACCCTTCCCGCCGATCAGCTCGACCCGTAGACCCGGCGCTCCCGCCGGTGTCAGATAACGTGGACTCGGCAGGATCGCACGACCGGTTGGGGGACCGAACATGACGAACACCGAGGGGCTCTATCCGCCCATCGAGCCGCACGAGACCGGAGTGCTGCTCGTCGGCGACGGGCACCGCGTGGCCTGGGAAATCAGCGGCAACCCCGACGGCAAACCCGTCGTGTTCCTCCACGGAGGCCCCGGCAGCGGCACCTCGCCGTGGCAGCGGCAGTTCTTCGACCCCGACGCCTACCGGATCATCCTGCTCGATCAGCGCGGATGCGGTCGGAGCACGCCGTCCGCCGCGGAGCCGGAGGCCGATCTCCGACACATCACCACCGCGCACCTCATCGCCGACCTCGAACTGCTGCGCAAGAATCTCGGCATCGAAAGGTGGCAGGTGTTCGGTGGGTCCTGGGGCAGCGCCCTCGCGCTCGCCTACGCCCAGGCCCACCCCGACGTGGTCTCCGAGCTGATCCTGCGCGGGATCTTCACGCTCCGTCGCGCCGAGCTCGAGTGGTTCTACGAGGGCGGGGCGGCGGCGCTCTTCCCCGACCTGTGGGAGGACTTCATCGCGCCGATCCCGGTCCTGGAGCGCTCGCGGATGATCGAGGCGTACCACCGGCGACTGTTCGACCCGGACCCGGCGGTCCATGAACCGGCGGCCCTCGCGTGGGCGGCGTGGGAGGCGGCGACCGTCACGCTGCGCCCCGATCCGGAGCAGATCGCGGCGATGGCCGATCCCCGCCGGGCCGTCGCTTTCGCGCGCATCGAGAACCACTTCTTCGTGCACCGCGGCTGGTGGGCCGAGGGGCAGCTGCTCGCGGGGATCGACGCCATCCGGGACATCCCGACCGTGATCGTGCAGGGCCGCCACGACGTGGTCACCCCGATGATGACGGCGTGGGATCTGCACCGTGCCTGGCCGGAGGCCGACTTCCAGGTGGTCGACGACGCGGGGCACTCCGCCGCCGAACCCGGCATCCGCGCGGCTCTCCGCGCCGCGACCGATCGGTTCCGCCCCGAGGGCTGACGCGGTCCCCTCAGGCGCGGAGCGCGCGCATCAGCGTCTTCACGAGGCCGAGGGTGCCGCCGTCCGCACGATGGCGGGTGAGACCCTCGCTCACGGCGGCACCGGTGCGGGAGGAGGCGAACCACGGCGGCTTCGGGAGGATGGTCATCCGCCCTCCGCCGTTCGCGACGGGAAGCGAGCGCGGGAACGGCCGGAAGGGGCCGCGCAGCACGGAGCGCTCCACCTGGTCCAGGAGCAGGGCGTTGTGGACGACGCCGATGCCGCTGCCGACGTCGTCGATCGTGCCCCCGGGGAAGGCGCCCCAGGTGAGCGTCGGTGTGATGAATCCGAAGGCGGTCCAGCCGTTGATCGCGATCGAGCCGTAGTGGAGGGCTGTGAGTGCGCGCTCGAACCCGCTGCCGAGCGCCTTCTCGGTCGCCGGGTCGATGAGCAGGTTCGCGCCGAGCGTGCCCTGCAGCTTCTCGTTCGCGTGGGCGACCGCGGCATCGAGGAACTCCTGGCCCGTACCGGGCAGGCTCACCACGCCGAGGACCGGGGCGAAGTACTCCGTGTTCTCCAGGGCTGAGGGGTCGTCGTGGGCACCGATCTCGACGAGGAGCCGGTCGCCGAGCACGAGGGCGTCCGGATAGTCGTCCGCAGCGGTCTGCATGCGGGAGGGGGCACCGGGGTACCAGATGGGGCGCTCCGGAGCGGTGGCATAGGCGCGGCGCAGCGCGGCGCGGAAGTCGTCGGCCTGGTCCCAGTCGGCGGAGAGGATGACGACCTGCCCCGCGATGCAGTTGTGCCCGCTGTTCTGCAGGCGCATGGTCGCGATGTGCTCGGCCTGATACGTGAGGTCGGCGGCCGTCCACTTCCCCGGCACGACGATGATGGGGGAGACGCCGCCGAGCTCCGCGGTGATGGGCTTCTTCAGCAGCGGCCGGTCCTCGCGCCGGCGGCGCTTGGTCGCGGCTGCCCCCTCGCCGGTCGACGGTCCCCAGACGATGGTGTCGAAGGTCGCCGCCGAGCCGGTGATGTGCACGTGGGCGATGCCGGGGTGCTGGGTGAGGTAGGCGCCGGCAGCGGGGCCCCCGCGCACGATCCGCAGCAGTCCCGGCTCGATGAGCGGGGCGAGCGCGCGCTTGTAGACGGGGACCAGCGCATCCTGCGTGGGGTTCACCTTCAGCAGGGCGGTGCGGTTGTGGGCGAGCAGTTCGTACAGCACGTCCAGCACGGGGATGGAGGTCACGTTCCCGGCGCCGAGCACGAGTCCGACGCCCCCGGACACCGTCGGCGTGCGCTGTGCCAGACCGGCCTTCGCGCGGGCGGTGTTCGGCGTGGTCCCCGGCTCGAGCCAGACCTCGCCGGTGAAGCCGGACAGCAGGAACCGGTCGATGCCGGTGAGGGGGAAGGCATGCACGCGCGCGCGGCCGCCGGGTGCGCGGTCGACCCGGATGCCGTCGAGCGGATTGGCGCCGTTCGCGATCCGGGTGAGCGTGGCGATCGAGGCGTCGAGTGCTCCGAGGACGCTGTACGGACCGCTCAGCCACTCCTCGCCGCGGAGCGGATGCCGCACGTCCAGGCCCTTGGAGGCGGCGGCTATGGTCGCCCAGTCCTCGGCCGTCGCGGCGACGCTCGTGCGCACCTGCCGGAGCAGCGTCGCGCGCTGCGCCACGGTGAGTGCGGTCCACACCGCCGTCCCCGTCTGCAGGTCGTCGACGGCGGCGTCGAGCCGTTCCTTCTCGCCCTCGCCGAGGGCGGGGGTGGCGGGCGCTGTCGTGGGCGCAGAAGTCATCGGCGTCTCCTTCGAACGGGCTTTCAGCTTAGGCGTCCGCGAGGAGATTCGCCGGGATGGCGTCGGCGTTCAGATGAGCGAGAGCTCGCGCAGCTTCGACTCCACGTCGGCGTTCGACGGCTCGACGTGGTGCGAGGCGTCGGGATAGACGACCACGGGGATGTTCGTGCGGCCGGAGATGTCCTTCGCGATGTCCGCGGCGTCAGGGTCGGCGACCAGGTCGACGTAGGTGTACGCGACGCCGAGCTCGTCGAGCTGCTTCTTCGTGCGGATGCAGTCGCGGCACCAGTCGGCGCCGAACATCGTGATGGTGTCGGAGGCGGGGTTGGTCATGCATCCAGCCTACGTCCGCGGGGGACGGGTGGCTCCGAAGAAGCCCGTGAGGGCGGCGGCGAGGACCTCCGGCGCCTCCTCCGCCATGTGGTGTCCGCTGTCGACGCCGTGGCCGCGCACATCGTCGGCCCAGTCCCGCCAGATGCGGAGGGGGTCGCCATAGAGCTCTTCGAGATCGTCGCGTTCGGACCAGAGCACGAGGGTCGGCATCCGGAGCCGACGCCCGGCGGCGCGATCCGCCTCCTCGTGCGCGCGGTCGACCGTGAGGCCGGCGCGGTAGTCCTCGAGCATCGCCCGGACGACCGACGGCTGGCGCACCGCGCGCAGGAACTCGGCATGGTTGGCCGCGCCCATCGTCGCCGGGTCGGCCTTGGGGGCGTACCAGGCCTCCGGGTCCGCGCCGATGACGCGCTCCGGGACGTCCGGCTGGGCGAAGAAGAACCAGTGCCACCACTGTGCGGCGAAGGTCGCGTCGCAGCGACGGAGGTGCTCCGAGATCGGCAGGCAGTCCAGCAGGGCGACCTGTTCGACGGCCTCCGGGTGATCGAGGGCGAGTCGGAGCGCGACGTAGCTGCCGCGGTCGTGCCCGACCAGGCGGAAGCGCTCATGGCCGAGTCGGTCGGCGACGGTGCGGATGTCTCGGGCGACGGCGCGTTTGGAATGGGCGGAATGATCGGCAGTGGGCGCCGGGCCGCGGGAGCGGCCGTAGCCCCGGAGGTCGGGGCAGATCACCGTGAAGCCGTGGGCGACGAGGAGCGGGGCCACCCGGTGCCAGGTCGCCGAGGTGCGGGGGTGGCCGTGCAGCAGCACCACGGGCGGCCCCGAGCCGCCGTGGCGCACGAGGATGTCCGCCTCCGCGGTCGGGATCCGCGTGGTCGTGAAGCCGGGGAACAGCACCTCGTCGGCGGCGCTCATCGACCGGGGTCCGCTTCGTCCGGCAGCTTCTCGACCGGGACGATCACCACGTCCTGCACCTTCCAGTCCAGGTCGGCGATGCCCGCGGACGCGGCGGTCAGGTCGGCCGTGCGGACGCCGCGATGATGCGGCACCACGAACGCCTCGATATGGAAGACCTGGCCCTGATCCCGCATGCGCACGGCGGCCTGATCCACCCAGGGGCGGCTGCGCAGGTAGGAGACGACATCGCGGGCCAGGGGATGCGGCTCCGTGCTGTCGAAGGTGCGGGCCCGCTGGTCCATGAGGTCGACGATCGCCGTCTTCGTGTTGCGGAAGCCGTCCCAGATGATGCCGAGCGAGATGAAGAGCGCGGCGGCACCGTCGAGCCACCAGACGCCGGCGCCCACGCCCAGCACGCCGACGATGGAGGCGACCGTCGTCTGCCAGTCCGCCTTCGCCATGTCGGCGTCGGCGTAGAGCAGCTTGTTGTGCAGGACGGGGGCGAGCTTGGCCTTGGCCGGACCGTAGAAGAACACCGGCCCGACGATCACGACGGCCATGACGGCGACCATCAGCCAGCCGAGCCAGATCGTCTGGCCGAACACCTGCACCGTGCCGATGGTCGGATGCTCCCCGCGGATGAGGCCGGCGACGGCCTCGACGGCGAGGTTCAGGCCGACCGCGAGGAGCGCGACACCGGCGACGAGGTGGCCGACGCCCATCGCGCGGTGGAGGCCGTAGGGGTGCTTCCGGGTGGGGCGTCGCCGCACGAACAGGAGCGCGAGGAGGAAGGCGAACTGCGGGATGAGCGACAGCATGTCTTCGATCCACGCCGTGCGCATCGCCTGGGACTCGCCCACGACGAGCGCGATCACGGTGATCGTGATCGAGGTGTAGACGATCGTGAAGATCTCCCAGCGCACGGCCTTGCGCGTGGCCTGCTGCTGTTCGTCGGGGAGCTCGGTGCGCCCGAACTGCTTCGTCCCGGTCATCGATCGACCTTCTCGTCGAGAGAGGCCTCGAGAGCCGAGAGGAAGGCGTTCTCGCCGAGGGGCACGAGCATGACGAGCTCCCGATCGCCCGCGCCCTCGATACCCGGATAGCCGCGGGTCACGCCCGCCTTGTCGATCCACGGGGTGTCCGGCGTCAGTCCGCCGGCCACGAGGTCGAGGTCGCCCGCCTCCAGCATGCCCACCAGGCTTTCCTCGGTCGCGACCGTCCACGTGACGTCCGCGTCGATGCTCGCGGCGAAGTCGTCGACGAGATCCACGACCGGCCCGCGCGGCTCGCCGTCGTCGATCTCGACAAGACCGGGGTCGGGCGAGGTGCCAACCCGCAGCTCTCCAGCCGTGACCCGGTCCAGGGTGCCGTCCGGGTCAGCGGGGACCGTCGCCCCGCAGCCGCCGAGGGCTGTGGCCACGAGGAGGCCGGCCAGGGCGCCGATCAGGCGTCGTCCGGCGGAGATCCGTCGAATCCTGTTGCTGCTCACAGAGCAAGGGTGGCCCGCCGCGTCGTCGCCGAGCAACGGCGTTGACGAGCGCCGTCGTGGAAGGCTAGTTGCTCTTGAAGGTAAGGGTAGCCTTACCTATAGTGGAGACATGAGCAGCGCGTGCGAGCATCTGGAGGATCCGGACTGGGAAGCCATGGAAGGAGCGGTGCTCATCGCCGGGGACGCCGCCGACGTCGGAGCGATCGCTCGCGTCGCGTCCCGGCTCCCGTGGGATGCGCACGGCGTCATCCTCATCGAGGCGGCGGCCCGTATCCAGTTCCGGCACATCGACGTCCCCCCGGGGGTCTCGGTGCGCTGGCTCCTGCGCGCCGAAGGTCCGCGCGCCCATGCCCGCGGCGAGCGCCTCGCGAACGCCGTCTACGCGTGGTGCCTGGAGTGGACATGCAGCGAGCCCCCGGAGCACTGGACGGTGTGGCTCGGCCCGCACACGCCGCCGCACGTGGCCCGGATGGCACGCAGCCTCCTCGGCGTCGCCAACTGACCAGCCTCAGCGCGTCGCGCCGACCGCCGATGCCGTGGCGTTCGCGGTGATCGCATCGAGCGCGCGACGGAGCGCCGAGCTCGACGTATGCGCGGTGTACGGGAAGTAGACGACCTCGACACCCACCTCCGCGAACTCGCTCTCCAGCCGCAGGCCCTTCTCGGTGCCGCGCCAGTCGTCGCCCTTGAAGAAGTGCGTGAAGCGCACGTCGCGCCAGGAGTCCATCTTCGACGGCGTCGTCTCGACGTAGACGTCGTCGACGAAGGAGATGTGCCGGACGATCTCGGCACGTTCGGCGGTCGGGATGACCGGCTCGATCCCCTTGACCTGACGCAGCATCTCGTCGCTCACGACGCCGGCGATCAGGATGTCGCAGTGCTGTTTGGCGTGCCGCAGCAGATTGAGGTGCCCGACGTGAAACAGGTCGAAAGCTCCGACGGCATAGCCGATACGCGTCCCCATGATCTCCCCAGATCGATCATTCCCCAGTCGAACGGATCCCCACCCGTTCGGCGCGACTCCCACAGCCGCAGACGACACTCTAGCAGGAACATGTCCTGCGGCCCATAGGAACCCATGGAACGATGGATGCCGGAGCCGATGGGGCTGCGGAACGAAGGGGACCACGTTGGGGGCAGGGGTCACGGTCATCGTGCCGACGTACAACGAGCGCGACAACGTCGCCGAACTCGTGGCGCGGACGGCTGCGGCGTTGGCGGGACGGGACGCCGAGATCCTCTTCGTCGACGACAGCACCGATGACACGACGGCCGAGGTGGAGCGCGTCGCGGTCGACGCCCCGATCCCGGTGCGGGTGATCCATCGCGCGGACAACGTCGGAGGCCTCGGCGGGGCGGTCGTGGTCGGCCTGGGAGCCGCGGACGCCGATGTCTGCATCGTGATGGACGGCGACCTCCAGCATCCGCCCGAGCTCCTGCCGGCCCTGCTCGACCGCTATGCGGCGGGGGACGCGGACGTGGTCGCCGCCTCCCGGTACATCGGCGGCGGCGACACCAGCGGCCTCGGCACGGCCATGCGCTTCGGGGTGTCCCGCGCCGCCACCTGGCTGACCCGCGCGATGTTCCCCCGACGGCTCGCCCGGAGCACCGATCCGATGACCGGTTTCTTCCTCGTCGACCGGCGCCGGCTCGACCTGGCCGCCCTCCGGCCGCAGGGATTCAAGATCCTCCTGGAGATCCTCGCCCGGACCGATCTGCGGATCGCGGAGGTCCCGATGGAGTTCGCCGAGCGTCGACACGGCACCTCGAAGGCGAGCCTGCGGCAGGGGGCGACGTTCATCGCCCACCTGGCGCGGCTGCGCTTCGGCAAGATGTCCCTCTTCGCGGCGATCGGCGTCCTCGGGGCCATCGCCAACCTCGCGATCATGTGGGCGCTGACCGCGGCTGGCGTGCCCTACGTGTGGGCGGCGATCATCGGTGCCGAGGTCACCATCATCGGCAACTTCCTGCTGCAGGAGCGCTTCGTCTTCGCCGACATGCGCACCGATGCCCGCAGCGCCGCCGTGCGCTTCGCTGCCTCCTTCACGTTCAACAACGTGGAGGCGGCGCTGCGCATCCCGGTGATGGCGCTCATGGTCGAGACGTGGCACATCTCCAGCGTGCTCGCGACGGCCCTGTCCCTCGTCGTGGCCTTCTTCGCCCGGTTCCTGTTCCACTCGCTCGTCGTGTACGCGCCCCGTCGGCGTCGGGAGGAGCGGCAGGCCGCGGGCGAGCCGGAGCCGGACACCGCGACCCTGCGCATCATCCGCGCCATCGACGCGGAGGCGATGAAGCCGGGCGAGCTCTAGGCGTCCGCGGACAGGTAGTCGGCGAGGGCCGCATCCGCATCCCGCGGCGTCCAGCCGGTGGCCGTGATCCGGGCGAGGTCCAGGACGCTGTTGCGCGGACGCGGCGCGATCGGTCCGGCCTGGTCTGCGAAGTACTCCTCCGTCGTCACCGAGGTGACCGCGGCCGGGTCGTGCCCGGTCAGCCGGTAGACCGCGCGGGCGATGTCGGCCCAGGAGTGCGGTTCGCCGCCCCCGGTCACGTTGTAGAGCCCGAACGGCGCCGAGACGTCGAGCAGATGCCGGATGGCCTCCGCGAGGTCCGTCGTGAAGGTGAGTCGTCCGATCTGGTCGCCCACCACACGCGGGGCGACGCCCCGCCCGGCCAGCGAGGCCATCGTGCGCACGAAGTTGTGGCCGTCGCCGATCACCCAGGAGGTGCGCAGGATGTAGTGGCGGGGCACGGTCGCCACGATCGCGTCTCCAGCGGCCTTCGTCTGGCCGTACACACCCAGCGGGCAGACCCCGTCCGTCTCCGTGTACGGCTCGTCTCTCGTGCCGTCGAACACGTAGTCGCTGGACACGTGCACGAGCGTGAGCCCGTTCTCGGTCGCGACCCGGGCGAGCGCGGACACGCCGGTGACGTTCGCCGCCCAGGCTTCCGCGCGGCCCTCCGCCGTCTCGGCGCGGTCGACGGCCGTGTAGGCGGCCGCATTGATGATCGCTCCGTAGTCGCGCCAGCGCCGTGCGCGGGTCAGCCCGGGGTCGCGGAGGTCCAGCGTCTCGCGGGTCGTGTACTCGACGTGCTCCGCATCGCCGAAGGCCCTGCGCAGCGCCAGGCCGAGCTGACCGGATGCCCCGACGACGAGGATCTTCCGCGGACCGATCGGGGTCACCTCGGCCAGTCGAGGATGTGCCCGGTCCTTCGGAGAGATCTCGACCCGGTCGAGGGGGATCGGCCACGCGATGGCCGCCGTCTCGTCGGCCAGATTCAGGAAGGAGTACGCCGCGTCGGGCGACCAATGGTCGTTCACCAGGTAGGTGTAGGCGGTGTCCGCTTCGAGCGTCTGGTACGAGTTGCCGACGCCGCGCGGCACGAGGATCGCGCGCGACGGGTCGATCTCCGCCGTGAAGACGCGCCCGAACGTCTCGCCCGCCCGCAGGTCGACCCAGGCGCCGAAGATCCGGCCGGTGGCGACGGAGACCCACTTGTCCCACGGCTCGGCGTGGATGCCGCGGGTGGTGCCGATCGCGTCGTTGAACGAGATGTTGTTCTGCACGGGGCCGAAGTCCGGAAGACCGGCGGCGACCATCTTCTCGCGCTGCCAGTTCTCCTTGAACCAGCCGCGGGTGTCGCCGTGCACGGGGAGGTCGACGAGGAGCAGGCCGGGGATCGGCGTCTCCGTGATCGTGAGCGGCTTGCCGAACGTGGTCATCACTGCCCCCTGGCGGCGTAGAACGATTCCGTGGCGTCCTTGGCCGGCGCCCACCAGTCCTCGTTCTCGCGGTACCACTCGATGGTCGAGGCCAGGCCCGACTCGAAGTCGGAGAATCGCGGCGCCCAGCCGAGCTCGGTGCGCAGCTTCGTGGAATCGATGGCATAGCGCAGGTCGTGGCCGGCGCGGTCGGTGACATGGTCGTAGGCGTCGGCGGGCTGGCCCATCTGCGTGAGGATCAGTTCGACGACGGACTTGTTGTCCTTCTCGCCGTCGGCGCCGATCAGGTACGTCTGCCCGATCTCGCCCTTCTCCAGGATCGTGAGGACGGCCGAGGAGTGGTCGTCGGCGTGGATCCAGTCGCGCACGTTCTGTCCGGCGCCGTACAGCTTGGGCCGGATTCCACGCAGCACGTTCGTGATCTGGCGTGGGATGAACTTCTCCACATGCTGGTACGGGCCGTAGTTGTTCGAGCAGTTCGAGATCGTCGCCTGCACCCCGAACGAGCGCACCCAGGCGCGCACCAGCAGGTCGCTGCCGGCCTTCGTGGACGAGTACGGCGACGAGGGGTTGTACGGAGTCTGCTCCGTGAACCGTGCCGGGTCGTCCAGCTCCAGATCTCCGTAGACCTCGTCGGTGGAGATGTGGTGGAACCGGCGATCGTGCCGACGGGCGGCCTCCAGCAGCGTGTAGGTGCCGATGATGTTCGTGTCGAGGAACGGCCGTGGGTCGTGCAGCGAGTTGTCGTTGTGGGACTCGGCGGCGTAGTGGACGACGGCGTCGGTCCGGGCGAACAGGCTGTCGACGAGTGCGGCGTCGGCGATGTCCCCCTCCACGAGCTCGACCCGGTCGGCGGGCAGACCCGCGAGCGAGGCGCGGTTGCCGGCATAGGTGAGCTTGTCCAGCACCGTCACCTGCGCGTCCGTGTGCGCGACGACGTGGTGGACGAAGTTCGATCCGATGAAGCCGGCACCGCCGGTCACGAGCAGGCGGGTCATCGAGCGCCCCTTTCGAGCAGTCCTAGCAGGTAGGTTCCGTAGCCCGACTTCACGAGGGCTTCCGCGCGCGTGCGCAGGGCCTCGTCGTCGAGGAAGCCCTGGCGCCAGGCGACCTCCTCCGGCACGCCGATCTTCATCCCCGTGCGGCGCTCCATCGTGCGCACATAGTCGGCGGCGTCGGTCATCTGGTCGAACGTCCCGGTGTCCAGCCACGCGGTCCCGCGCGGAAGGACCTCGACCTGGAGCTTGCCGCGCTCGAGGTAGGCACGGTTCACGTCCGTGATCTCGTACTCCCCACGGGCGCTCGGCGCGAGGTTCCGGGCGATCTCGATGACATCGTTGTCGTAGAAGTACAGGCCGGGTACGGCGTAGTTGCTCTGCGGCGCGACGGGCTTCTCCTCCAGGGAGACGGCCTGGCCGTCGGCATCGAACGCCACGACCCCGTAGGCCTCCGGCTCCGCCACCCAGTAGGCGAAGACCGCGCCGCCGTCGATGTCGGCGAAGCGCTTGAGCTGCGTGCCCAGGCCCGGCCCGTAGAGCAGGTTGTCCCCGAGGACCAGGGCGACGCTGTCGTCCCCGATGAAGTCCGCGCCGATGGTGAAGGCCTGTGCAAGGCCGTCCGGCGATTCCTGCTGAGCGAACGAGAGGGAGACGCCGAACTGCGAGCCGTCCCCGAGCAGCCGCTCGAAGTGCGCGGCGTCGTGCGGCGTCGTGATGACCAGGATCTCGCGGATCCCGGCGAGCATCAGCGTCGACAGCGGGTAGTACACCATCGGCTTGTCGTAGACCGGGATCAGCTGCTTCGAGACCCCCAGCGTGATGGGGTGCAGCCGCGTCCCCGAGCCGCCCGCCAGAATGATGCCCTTCATGTATCCCCCTCGTGAAACATCGATGCTCGTGGCGGCGTCACTGAGAGGACGGCCATCCCCTGCCGTCCGACGACCCCCACAGTCGTACGCTCGACTCTAGCGGAGAAGTCGCTCTTTACAGCGCCCGGACCGAGGGCCATAGTGGGCCTCGTGGGATCCGAGGACAGCCCGGCGCTGTCCGTCACCTGGGCGCATCGTGCCGAGCAGTCGGCCTCCGTCTGGGCGCGCGCACACGCCAGGGGAGAGGTTCCGAGCGTGTGGCCGTATGGGCTGGACGCTCTCCGCGAGCATGCCGTGGTGGAGGTGGACGAACTCCCCGATCCCGGTCGGATCGCACGGCTCCGCGCACGCGCCGGCCTCGGCCCCCGACCCCGCGCGGGGCTCGCCATCGCCTGGGACGAGAACACGGCCTACCGCCTCCAGATCCTGCGGCCGCGGACGCGGTACGCCGCGGGGGTCATCTGGCTCACCGACATGGCGGCGGCCGGTGCCGCACCCGGTCGCTTGGTGACGATGCTGCGGGCGGCCACGGCGCTCTGGGTGCTCAGCGAGGCGCAGGTGGTCCCGTTGCAGCGGCTCCTCGGGTCCGGCGGGCCGCGGGTCTTCGTCGTCCCGTTCGGGATCGACCACGAGTTCTTCGCCGCGCACCCGCCGTCGGCCACCCCCCGGATCGTCAGCGCGGGCAACGACAGGGACCGGGATCCCGCGACGTTGTACGCCGCGCTCGCCCTGGTCCTCGCCGCGCGCCCGGGCGTCGACGTCGTCGTGCAGTCGCCCTCCGCGCTGCCGCCTCCGGAGGGCGTCCGGCTCGTGCGCCGACTGCCGCACACCGAGCTCCGCGATCTGTATGCGACAGCGAGTGTCGTGGTGACCGCGACCCGCCCGAACCTGCACGCATCCGGGATGACGGTCGCCCTCGAGGCACTCGCCACCGCGCGTCCCGTCGTGGTCTCGGACACCCCGGGCATGCGTGACTACGTCAGCACCCGCACCGGTGCCCTCGTCCCACCGGGGGAACCGGAGGCTCTGGCGGAGGCGTTGATCGGGATGCTCGACGACCCCGACCGAGCGGCCGCGCTCGGGCAGCAGGGGCGGATCGAGGTCGAGCAGCGGTTTACGACGAGGACGATGGTCGACGCGCTCGTTCGCGGTCTCCGAGCCGACGGCTGAGGGGGCGGATCAGTCCCGTCCCCGGCGCTTGACGCGCACGGCGGCTCGGAAGGCGTCGCGGTGCGCGCGACCCGCATCCGCCCACTCGCGACGGGAGAGGTCGGGAGTCCCGGCGAGGGAGGCCGCCGCGCGCCAGGAGGAGACGAGCGTCTCGGCATCGAGGTCGTCTCCGTCGTACATGTGCACCCACTCGGCGCCCACCTCGCGGGCGAGGGCTTCGTTCGCCTGGTTCCGCGGCACCAGGACCGGGCGGCCCATCGACAGGGCGGCCAGGACGCTGCCCGAGTTGTGCATGAAGCGGTACGCGAGCACGATCAGCTCGGATGACGTCGCGAGGTCCACGAGCTCCGCGTCACTGAGGAAGTCGAGGTGGAGGTCGACTCCGGGGAGCGCGGCGGTGCGTGCGCGGAGGTCGTCGGCGAGCTCCGGCGTGGATGGACGCCCGCCGATGCGCAGGCTCAGCGCCGGCTCGATCGCGACGGCCTCGCCGTAGGCGTCGATGAACCCGTCGAGGCCCTTGTACCTCCGGATCCCGCCGAACGACCCCAGCCGTCCGTGCACGCGCTCCGCGGACGGGTAGACCGCGTACCAGTCGCGATAGTGCCCGTGCAGGATGAGGCTGTGCGGGGTCCCGGCCGGCAGCGGTGTGGTCTCGTTGATGACGATCCGGTAGTCGGTGTGCCGGTCGATGAAGCGCAGCAGCCAGAGTCGCGGGGCGTTGTCGTCGGGGAGCTCCAGGTTGTGCACGGTCCGGACCACGGCGATCCGCCGCGACAACCGGTGCCGGAAGGCGAGCGCGGTCGTGAGCGCGAACTTCCCCGCGGACTTCCACCAGGCGGATCCGTGGAGCTTCGCCTCCGGCCAGTGCCAGTGGAAGGCGTCGTAACGGCCGAAGAGCGCAGTCTTCCAGGAGAACCGGAGGTGTTCCAGGCCCTCCGTCGTCCCGAGAGCCTCGTCGAGCATCTTGTTGTACGGATTCGTCGTGGGGCGCGGCGCGCCCAGGGACTGCATCACGCGGATGCTCGACGCGGATTCGGTCATCGTGTTGTCCTCCGAGGGGCGACGGTACTCGTCGTAGCGGCGCCCGAAGGCGGCCGCGATGGTGCCGCGACCGCGATGGATCAGGCGGGTGCCGCGGGCGTGATGGGTGATGTTCGAGGTGACGGCGCCGAGGGCCCGGCGCGCCGCACCGACGACGATCCGGGTGAGGCCGCCGAGGACGGCGTGCACGCGGAGCACCCCGCGGCGCACCCTCCCGTGCGCGAGCTTCACTGCGATGCGGGTGCCGGCGTTCGCCGAGCTGAACGCCCGCTGTGCCGCCCACGCGCGGCTGAGCCGCGCGGCGACGACGAGGTCTTCCGTCTCGGACTCGTTGCACCAGACGATGCGGCCGCCTCGGCCGACGAGCTCGCGGGTGAAGAGCGTGTCCTCGCCGCCGCCGAGCCCGAGGGACGGGTCGAAGCGCACGCCGAAGCCGCGCACCGCCCGCAGGTCGAGCAGCAGGTTCCCCGCCGCGGCGACCGAGAGCACCGTCCCGGTCGGGCGGGGCGGACGACGGAACGTGCCGGAGGCGAGCAGCCAGGGATCGACGTCGGCGTCGAACACGGAGATGACGCGGCCCATGACGGCATCCGCGTCGAACGCGCGCCAGGTGGTGATCAGCGCCGAGAGCCAGCCGGCACGGGGGACCTCGTCGTCGTCGATGAAGGCGAGCAGGTCGCGGTCGGCGCACTCGTCGAGCAGCCGGTTCCGGGCCGCGACGATTCCCGGCGTCGGCTCGACGACGTAGCGGACGGGCAGGGCGGCGCTCGCGGCCACCTCGCGGGCGGAGCCGGCGGCGTCGTTGTCGACGACCAGCACCTCCACGTCCACGCCGAGATGCGTGCACTCCGCGATCCGGTCAGGGAGCGCGCGCAGCAGCGCCGCCAGCAGCTCCGGCCGTCGGTAGGTGGGCACGCCGATCGTCACGGCGATCGCGTCGCCCGTCCCCGGTCCCCTCGTCATCCGCCTCATCCCCATGGCAGTCGTGCGCCTGTGTCCCCGCGCCGGCTCATCGTACCGTGAACGGCGGGTGCGCCGAGCCGGCTCTGGCGTATAGTCGGTGTCCTGGGAGTCGACGCCGGTCGCGACTCTGGGGAATTCGACCGGCGACCCGAGCGGACCGTGTGGGCGGATCCGGGGGGAGGATCGCGTGTCAATCGTGCACGGACGGCTGGCCGTCGTCGTCGTGAACTACGCCTCGGCGCGGCTGCTCGAGCGCAACCTGGTGCTCGTGGAGCGCGAGGCCCGTGCCGTCGACGAGGAGACGCTGATCGTCGTCGTCGACAACTGGGCGGGTACCGCGGAGCGCGAGGCCGCCGTCGCCGTCGCACAGGCGCACGGATGGACCCTCATCACCCCCGAGACGAACAGCGGATTCGGCGGCGGGGTCAACATCGGGGTCGCCCGAGCGCTCGCGGACGGCGCGACCGACGTCCTCGTGATCAACCCGGACGCCCATATCGACCGTGCATCGCTCGCGCGCCTGGCCGCCGCCACCGCGGCCTCGCGCACGACCCTCGCCTCGCCGGTGATCACCGACTCCGACGGACGCACCTGGTTCGCCGGCATCGACCTCCTGCTCGACGACGGCACGATGCGCGCGCGCCGCAAACGCCGGGCGGACGACGTGCGCCCCTATGAGGCGTGGCTGAGCGGCGCCTGCCTGTGGATCACCCGCGAGGTGTGGGCGCTCACGGGAGGCTTCGACGACGAGTACTTCCTCTACTGGGAGGACGTCGACTTCTCCCGCCGCGTCGTCTCGGCCGGAGGCACGCTCGTCCTCGTCGAGGAGGCGACGGCCGTGCACGACGAGGGCGGTACGCAACGCGCCGAGCCCCAGCTCGCGAGGGCGAAGTCGGAGGGCTACTACTTCTACAACATCCGAAACCGGATGCTGTACGCGGTCCGGCACCTCGACGACGAGACCGTGCATCGCTGGCGCCGGTCGATACCCCGCACCGCCCGCGAGGTGATCCTCCGCGGCGGCCGCCGACAGCTGCTGCACTCCGCCGCGCCGCTCCGCGCCTACGTCCGCGGGGTGCGCGAGGCCCGGCGGATCGCGCGACTCTCCGGCACGGACCCGAAGGGAACGACATGGTCGTAGACGCCTACCGACAGCTCGCACGGGCGCAGAAGGGGCACGCGCGTGGCGCACCGGCCTATTCGGTCTACGTGAACCGCCGGCTCGGACGCGTGCTCGCCGCGGTGGCGTTCCGGCTCGGTCTCACGCCGAACCAGGTGTCGATCATCAGCGCCGTCCATTCGTTCGCCGCCATCGGCCTCATCGCCTTCGCCCCGGTCACCGTGCCGTTCGGGCTGCTCATCGCGCTCCTCCTCGTCCTCGGCTACGCGTGGGACTCCGCGGACGGTCAGGTCGCCCGGCTCCGCGGCGGCGGGAGCCCGCAGGGCGAGTGGCTGGACCACTTCATCGACACGCTCAAGATCGCGTCCCTGCATCTGGCGGTGCTGATCGGCCTGTACCGGGTCCTCCCTGAGGCGCCGTCGCTGCTGCTGATCCCCATCGTGTTCAGCATCGTCGCCACGACCACGTTCTCGGGCATGCTCTTGAACGACCTCCTCAAGGGCAAGCATTCCGTCGCGTCCACGCACGAGCGTGGCGGAGGCACCCTCCGGCGCTCACTCGTGCTGCTGCCGACCGACTTCGGGCTGGTCTGCCTCGTCTTCGTCCTCTGGGGCTGGACGCCGGTGTTCCTCGTCGCCTACGCCGCGCTCTGCGCCGCCGCGGTCCTGTTCCTCGCGCTCGCCGCGGTGAAGTGGTTCCGCGAGATCGGAAGGCTCGGTGACGCGGCATGACCGGCGGCTCGATCCTCATCGTGTGCGCGGCCAACGTCTGCCGCTCCCCCTTGGCCGAGCTGGCGCTGCGGCGCGGGCTGGGGGAGGGGTCCGCGTTCGTGGTGCGCAGCGCCGGCGTGCGCGCCCACGACGGTGACCCGATCTGCGCCGAGGTCGCCGCGCGGCACACCGACGAAGGCTGGCAGGCGCAATCGCGGGCGCATCGAGCCCAGGAGGTCACGCCGGAGATGCTCGCCGAGGCGGACCTCGTGCTGACCGCCTCGCGCGATGTCCGGGGGGAGCTGGTGCGGGCGGCGCCCGAGTACCGCGACCGGATGTTCACGCTGCGCGAGGCGGCGCACCTCGGGATCGGCTTCCCGTCCGGGGGGTCCGACGTGGTCGCCGACTACCTCGCGCACCTCGACCGGGCGCGGACACGCGCCGTGCCGCTCGGCGGCCCGCCGCGTCGCGGCGGTGCGCTCCGTCGGCTCCTCGACCGGCGCTCCGCCCAGGACCCGGCGTCCATCGCCGATCGGCATGGGAGTCGGGGGCACACCGACACCATCACCGAGGTCGAGCAGGCCGTCGATGCGATCGCCGGGCAGCTCGGCGGGCACCGCCGACATTCCTCCTGAGCGGAGGGTTGTGGTTTTCCACGGTCCGCACTACCATTAGCCGACGCCGTGTTCTGCACGGCTGGGGGGAAACCGGAGCCGAGGGGGCTCTGGCTGGGGAATCTGGGTTCTGGGGAGCTGCAGTGTTCACTGTTTCAGCATGCCGTTCTGGGGACGGCTCATCTCGCGCACGACGTGCGCTGTTCATCGCGCCCGTCGTGGCGCTCGCGCTCGCCTTCGCCGGGTGCACGGCGGCACCGGACACCGCGGCGTCGCCGGAGCCCGAGGGCACCAGCACGACCGACTGGACGCCGCCGGCCGATCCCGAGGCCCAAGGGCCCACCGAGGCCCCTGCGTTGACCGAGGAGAGCGGCGCGCTGGACGCGGAGATCGCCCTGTCCACCGACATGGTCGTGACCGTCGACGACATCTCGACCACCGAGATCACCCCCGAGACGCCGGGCGAGTATGCCGGCTCCGCCGTGGTGGTGACCGTGAAGGTCGCGAACGAGTCGAAGCGGGCGCAGAGCATCGACTCCGCCGTCGTCAGCCTCGTCACCGACGACGGCGACGTGGGGGTGGCCACGACCGCGGGTCCGAACGAGCCGCTCCATGGGGAACTGGCCGCCGGCGATGACGCCACGGGAACCTACGTCTTCATGCTCGACCCTACGAAGGGCCGCGCCGTGAAGATCAGTGTGAACTATGCCGCCGGTGAGCCGGTGGCGACCTTCGCGGGCGAGCTCTCCTGAGCTGTGGACGCGACGACTTCCGCCGCGTCTCGTACGTGACACTTTCGAAGAAGAAATCTGGGGCTGGGGAGCAACATGGGTAAGACATCCACTTCGAGGCGGGCGCTGAGCGCACTCGCGTCGGTCGTGACGGCGGCGCTGCTGATCACGGGCATGACCACGTTGGGGGCGACCGGGGCGGCAGCGGCCGATACGCCGTCGACGCCACCGCCGCTTCTGCAGCGGAACGACGACGTGGTGACGTCGGACCCGATCCCGACCGTGCAGATCGACAACGGGTA
>NZ_SSDN01000088.1:0-19250 GCF_004794355.1 Microbacterium sp. K36
CCTCACCGATCAGATGCTCGCGGCCGCCGCCGAGCTGAAGTTCGAGCTCGCCGGACGCCTGCGCGACGCCCTCGATCCCACTTCGGCTGCAGGAGGCCGCGCATGAGCTTGTACAGGAGGACGCTCGTGGAGTCGGACACGACCGTCTGCCCCGCGCCCGCGCCGAGGGCGACGGCGCCGATGCGGTCGCCGAGCTCCATCGGCAGGGCCATCCACTGCTCGTCCCAGGAGCGGATGAGGCGGGTGCCCCAGTCCTCGCGCACGAACGCGGCGAGCTTCTCCGGCACGTCGCGCAGCGGGCGGCCGAGCGAGTTGCCGTCCAGGTAGGCGGTGACGCCCGGGGCCTCGACGAACGCGTCGAGGTGCGCGGCGAGCGGGTCGGCGGCGTCCAGAGCGCGGGCGGCGTCGAGGAGGGCGGTGTCGGCGGAGCGGTCGGTCATGTCACACCTTCAGGTCGGCGGGGGTGAGGGGGCGGGCGGCCAGGGGATCGGCGGATCCCGGTGGCAGCAGGAGGAGGAGAGAGCGGGGATCGAGCGGGTCGACCGGCGCGAGGGCGCGGAGGAGGGCGTCGTCGTCGAGGCCGGCGGTGCGGAGGGCGATGACCTCGGCCGGGTTCAGGTCGACGGGGGTCGGGCCGTTGCCCATGTCGGTGCCGTAGCGGACGGTGCCGCCGGCGGCGTGGAACCGCGCGACGTTGTCGATCGCGATGGCCCTCGCGGCGGGGTCGTGGATGGCGAGGGTGCTGATCCAGGCGGCCCAGACGGCCTGCTCCGCGATCTCCTCGTCGTCCAGATGTTCGGTGAACGGGGCGTGCGCGAGCTGCGTCGCACCGAGGCGGACGACGCGCTGCGCCTCGCCGAGGCCCTCCGCGTGGGCGACGACGGGGAGGCCGTGCGCAGTGGCGAGCTCCACGATCGCGCGGAAGAGGGCGTCGGAGAAGACCGGGCCGGCGGTGCTGTTGCTCGCGACCTTGATGCCGGAGGCTCCGGCCGCCGCCATCTCCGCGACCGCGGACGCCGCCGCCGCAGGGCCGGCGATCTCCCGGACGGAACCCGCAGGCGCCCAGGCGCGGTCCGAGGGGTATCCGCCGGGAGGCGTGAGGAACGCGCCGGCGAAGTCGACGGTTCGCAACTCAGGAGAATCCGGCCCCGCCGCACCCGGAACCGCCTCGGAAGCGCCTCTGCCGGTCGAAACTCCGGAGTTGTGAACGGCGATCCACGCCAGGGCGGACGGATCGCCGCCGAGGTCGACCACCCGTCCGAGGCGTGACGAGGAGAGGAGCGTGTGGTCGACGAGTTGCAGATGCGCATGGTGGTCCGTGAATCCGCCGACGATGCGTCCGACCAGAGCCGGGGCGCCGGGGGCGGGCGCTTCATCGCGGAGCTGGGGGCGCCCGTCCGCGCCGAGCCCGACGACGCCATCGCGCCAGCGCTCGCCGTCGAAGAACGTCGCCGCGAGCATCAGGAGCCGATCTCGGTGCGGACGGTGTAGAGCTCCGGGAAGAACGTGAGGTCGAGGGCGCGCTGCAGGAAGCCGACGCCGCTCGATCCACCGGTCCCGACCTTCATCCCGATGGTCCGGGACACGGTCTTGAGGTGACGGAAGCGCCAGAACTGGAAGTTGTCCTCGAGGTCGACGAGGTCTTCGCAGGCCTCGTAGAGGTCCCAGTGGGTGCGCGGGTCCTGGTAGATCGCGCGGATGGCGGGCACGAGGGCCGGGGTCTCGCGGTACGGCTCCCGCACGTCCCTGTCGAGGATCTCGCGCGGGACGGGGAGGCCGCGGCGCGAGGCGTAGCGGAGGAACTCGTCGTACAGCGTGGGCTTCTCCCACTCGGCGGTGAGGAGCGCGAGGTTCGCGGGGTGGTCGCGGAAGACGCTCAGCATCTTCTCGTTCTTGTTGCCCAGCGCGAACTCGACGGCGCGGTACTGCACCGACTGGAAGCCGGACGAGTTGCCGAGGGCGCCACGGAACTGGGCGTACTCCGTGGGGGTCAGCGTCGCCAGGACCGACCACTGCTGCGTCATCACGTCCTGGATGCGCTTGACCCTGGCGATGCGCTTGAGGGCGTCACGCAGGTCGTCGGCCGCGAGCAGCTCCCGCGCCGAGCTGAGCTCATGCAGCAGCTGCTTCAGCCAGAGCTCCGTCGTCTGATGCTGGATGATGAACAGCATCTCGTCGTGGTGCTGCGGGTCGCTCACCGGGTGCTGTGCCGTGAGGAGCTGGTCGAGCGCGAGGTACGAGCCGTAGGTCACGCGGCCGGAGAGGTCCGTGACGATCCCGGACTCGAGTGCGCGTTCGTTCTCGGTGTGCATCCCGCGAACATATCACTTCCGTGTCGGTCGTCACAGACGTGTTATGTCTAGATCCCGTCCCATCTGCACGATCCGGAGACGGTGGCACGAGTACCTCCCGGATTCGGTCGTGCACCCGTGCCGGGGTCGTGCATCCGTGTCGGAGCCGGGGCCGGACGACAGGGGCCGGTTCAGCGGGTGTGCGCGTCGAGGAAGGCGATGGTGTCCGCGAGCGCCTTCCGAGCCTCGGGCAGATCGAGGTGGAACTGGTACTCGTGCGGGAGGGCGGGCTCGTGCGGCGCCGGCCAGAACGCCGGAGTCACCTCGACGCCGAGCTCCTGCAGCCGTTTCGCCATCGGGATCGACTGCAGCCAGGTGAGCCCGTCGCCGTTCCCGCCCGAGATGTAGGTCGCGGGGAAGTCGGCGGTGACCCAGTCCACGGTCGACATCGTGGCCCCGGTCGAGTCCTCCGCCCAGGTCTTCGTCCCGGAGTAGGCCCACATCGCCGATTTGAAGCCCCACCCCGGGACCCCGTCGAGCTCGGCCAGCGCGGCGAGGTCGTAGACGCCGCAGTTCAGCACGGTCGCGACGAGCTGGTCGGCGCGGATCGACGGGCGGATGCCGAGGATCTCGGCGTAGTCCGGATTCGTGATGAGCGTCGCCATCTGGCTGGCGAGCTGGGCCCCGGCGGAGTCTCCCGCCAGCACGATGCGGCGCGGATCGACGCCCAACTCCGCCGCGTGCGCGTCGATGTAGGCGAGGGCCTCATCGAGCTGGTGGACGGCGAGCGGATACACGCCCTCGGGTCCGCGGGTGTAGTTCACGCCGATGGTCGTGTAGCCCTCCGCGGCGAGGATGCGGAGATAGGGGTCGACGTCCTCCTTCGAGCCCGAGATCCAGGCGCCTCCGTGGATCCACACCACGGTCGGCAGCGCGCCGTCGGCGGAGGCGGGGCGGAAGACGTCCATCGTCGTGTCCGCGCCGGCATCCCCGTAGGCGACGTCCTTCCGCTCGTCGAGCGCAGTGTCCGGGACATGCTTCGTCATCTCCGCCGCGGTCTCGTCGCCGCCCTTCGTGAACACGGAGCGGATGACCATCGCCGAGGGCCACGGGGTGAGCGCGCCGACGATCGCGACGACGGCGGCGACTGCGGCGAGGACGCCCACGGCGATCTTCGTGCGACGCCAGGGCGTCCGGCCGGTCTTCGCGGCCACGGTTCCGGCGGTGCTGCGGGAGTCTTCCACGGCCTCAGTGTGCCAGCATCCGCCGTCGTGGACCGGGAATGACGGGCGTCCTCACCCGGCGAGGCTCGCGAGGAGACGCCGGAGGCCGTATTCGAAGGCGCGGTCGACGTCACCGCCGAGTCGGAACGCCCCGGACAGCTCCATCTGCAGGAATCCGGTGGCCCAGGCGGTGAAGAGACGCGCGGCGTCGAGAGCGTCCGCCTCGCCGACCGCGGTGGCGCAGGCGCGGATGACGGGGGCGGCGGAGCGTTCCAGGGTGTCGCGGGGGACCGCGGCGTTGAACATGAGGCGGAAGCCCTCCGGGTGCGCGTGAGCGAAGGCGCGATAGGTCCGGGCGAGGGTGGAGAGGTCGTCGTCGGCCGCCTCGAGCCGGGTCGCGAGGGCCTCGACGGATGCCGTGGCGACCGCGACACGCAAGGCCTCACGATCGCGCACGCGCTTGTAGAGGGAGGGGGCGCGCACGCCCACGCGCTCCGCGACCGCCTGCATCGTGAGTCCCGCAGGGCCGTCGGCCTCGATGATCTCCTGGCCGGCCGCGACGATGGCATCGATCGACGTGCGTTCGGGGGTGGGCATGGATCCTCCTCGATGGCTATTGACAGTAGCCATGATAGCTACGTAACGTATCCATCGCAATCGCCCGAGAGGATCATCATGAAGCTCGCTCCCCACCTCCACCGCCTCGGCAACGACATCGTCGCCTCGTACCTCATCGACCTGCCCGAGGGCATCACCCTCGTCGACGCCGGGTTGCCCGGGCACTGGCATGACCTTCAGCGAGAGCTCGCCGTGATCGGCCGACCGCTGTCCGACATCCGCGGACTCGTGCTGACCCACGGCGACAGCGACCACATCGGATTCGCGGAAAGACTGCGCCGTGAGTCCGGCGTTCCGGTGTTCATCCACGGCGCCGACGCACACCGCGTGCGTACCGGGGAGAAGCCGAAGACCCCGATGGGTCCTTCCCGGATCGGTCCGATGTTCGGGTTCCTCGCCTACGGCCTCCGCAAGAGTGCGCTCCGCACGCGCCACGTCACCGAGGTGTCCGAGGTCGCGGACGGTGACGTGCTCGACCTCCCCGGGGCGCCGGTCGTCGTGGGTCTTCCGGGGCACTCGCCGGGGAGCATCGCGGTGCACGTCCCGGCGGTCGGCGCGGTGTTCGTCGGCGACGCCCTGACCACGCGGCATGTGCTCACGGGGGAGGAGGGCGCGCAACCCGCCCCGTTCACCGACGAGCCCACGGAAGCCCTGGCCTCGCTCGACCGCCTCGCGGCGCTCGACGCCGAGTGGGTCCTTCCCGGGCATGGTGCTCCGTGGCGCGGAACGCCCGCCGACATCGCCGCCGCGGTCCGCGCCCACGCCTGACGCTCGCCCCTGTCGGGTTCAAAAACGCTCCTCCCCGCGCCTGCCGAGGTGCGTTTCGCGTCCCGCGACGAAGGCTCCGTGCGGGATCGAAACCGTGCCCGGTGGACCCTCGCGAGGGGCGGAACCCGTCCCGCTGGGAGGGCTCGCCGGCGTGCGGGATGGAAAAGGGGCGGGAAACGGTGTGCGGAGGTGCGATTTCCGTCCGCACGGGTGCGGGGCGCGGGGCGCAGGGGGGTCAGGGGGGTCAGGGGGAGAGGAGGGTGGCGGTGTCGGTCATGGTGATCTGCGGGGGATACAGCGACATGATCTGCACGGCGGCGGCGTGGTTCTCGGCCGTGGAGCCGGCGCAGGCGTCGGCGGCGAGCGTCACCCGTGCCCCGGCGTCCGCGGCGGCGAGAGCGGTGGACACGACGCAGCAGTCGGTCGACACCCCGGCCAGCACGATCCGACCACCGCGCCCCACGATGGCCTCCAGCTCCTGGCCCCATTTGCCGAACGTCGGGAGGTCGACGGTGGGATGAGGCGACAGGCCTTCCGCCTCGGGGACCAGCGCGTACAACGGGTCGTCGGCGGGCCGGTCGGCGAACGGCCACGCGGCGAAGTACTCGCCCCAGGAGGTCGAGCGGTCAGCTGTCGGAAGCCAGCGGGTCACGAGCACGCGCTCGCCGAAGGCGTCCGCGAGACGCCGGATGTTCGTCATCGCGTCGGCGAAGAAGGGCGAGCCCCAGGCGGAGTCGGGCGACGCGAAGATCACCTGCGGATCGACCACCACGAGCCAGCTCTCGGCCCCGGATCCTGTCGCCTCCTCGGCCCCGCGGCCTGCCGCCCCCTGGGTCCCTGAGCCTGCCGCCCCCTGGGTCCCTGAGCCTGTCGAAGGGCTCACGACTCCTGCCGCCGGATCTTCCCCGCCCGCGCGAACCAGGTCACGAGGAACGAGAGCACGAGGGCCACGAACACCCCGAGGTTCGCGTACGCCCAGTCCCCGTCCGTCCCGCCGACGAGGAACAGGAGGTAGCCCTGCCAGTTGTTCCACGGCGCGGCGTCCGCGAAGCCGTTGAGGACGAGGCCCCACCCGATCACGCTCGTGACGACCATGGTGCCGATCGCGGTCCAGTCCCAGGCGCCGTAGCGCCCGCGGCTGTCGAACAGGGCCGCCTCGTCGTAGTCCTTCCGCCGCCGCAGGATGTCGGCGATGAGGATGCCGGCCCAGGAGGCCAGCGGCACGCCGAGGGTGATGAGGAAGCTCTGGAACGGGCCGAGGAAGTCGGTCGCGAAGAAGACCACGAAGATGGTGCCCGCGGTGAGGATCGCGCCGTCGATCGCCGCCGCCGACGGCCGCGGGATGCGGATGCCGAGGCTGAGCAGGGTCAGGCCCGAGGAGTAGATGCCGAGCACTGCGCCGGAGACGAGCGCGAGCACGGCCGTGAACAGGAACGGCACGAGCACCCACACGGGCAGGATGCTCGCCAGCGCGCCGATCGGATCGGCGGCGATCGCGACCATGAGCTCCTCGTCCGATCCCGCGAGCAGCAGACCGAAGACGACGAGGATGACCGGTGCCACCGAGCCGCCGATGGTGTTCCAGGCGACGATCGCCCCGTCGGACGCGGTGCGCTTCTGGTAGCGCGACCAGTCCGCGGCGATGTTGATCCACCCCAGCCCGAATCCGGTCATCACCATCACGAGCGCGCCGACGACCTGGCCGATGCCCCCGTCAGGACGGGCCAGCACCGCGGCGAGGTCGATGGTCGGCGCGGCGAGGATGATGTAGACGATCGTCACGACGCCGGTGATCCACGTCAGCACCGACTGCAGCCGCATGATCGTGTGGTACCCGAGCACGGAGGCGGCGACGATCAGCGCGGCGACGATCACGGTCGCGAGGATCTTCAGCCACAGACTGTCGCCGTCGCCGCCGAGCTGCGTGATGACGGTCGCCGTCGCGAGCACGGCCATGATCGCGAGGAACGTCTCCCACCCGATCGACGTGAGCCAGGACACGATCCCTGGCACCTTCTGCCCCTGCACGCCGAACGCGGCCCGGGAGAGCACCATCGTCGGCGCCGACCCGCGCTTGCCCGCGATCGCGATGAGTCCGCACAGCAGGAACGACACGACGATGCCGATGACCGAGACGACCGTCGCCTGCCAGAAGGAGATGCCGAAGCCGAGCACGAACGAGCCGTACGACATCCCGAACACCGACACGTTCGCCGCGAACCACGGCCAGAACAGGTCGCGGGGCTGGGCGGTCCGCTCGGACTCGGGGATGATCTCGATGCCTGCACGCTCGATGAGAGCCGGCCTGATGTCGGTCATCCTCACATCCTGGCACTCCGGGGGCACACTCCGCGCGGCCCGATTCAGCCGGCGAAGAAGGCCCCGGCCACGCGGGTCAGGTCGTGCAGGTCCGAGACGCCGGCGAGCTCGCGGGCGGAGTGCATCGAGAGGATCGGGATGCCCACGTCGACCGTCCGGATGCCGAGCCGGGTCGCGGTGATCGGGCCGATCGTCGAGCCGCACGGCACGCTGTTGTTCGAGACGAACTCCTGCGTCACCACCTCGGCCCGATCGCACCAGTTCCGCCAGGACGCGGCGCCGACCGCATCGGTCGCATAGCGCTGGTTGGCGTTGAGCTTGAGGATGGGTCCGGAGCCGAGCACGGGCTGCACGACGGGGTCGTGCCGGCCGATGTAGTTCGGGTGCACGGAGTGCCCCACGTCGCTGGACAGGCACCACGACGACGCGTACGCCTGGCGGCGGGCGGAGCCGTCGGCGCCGAGCCCCGCATAGAGCCGCTCCAGCACATCCTCGAGGAAGGGGCCTGCGGCGCCGGAGCGCGACTCGGAGCCGAGCTCTTCGTGATCGAACGCGGCGAGGATCGCGACGGGCGCGCCCGCGGCGGGTTCGTGTGCGGCAAGGGCTACGACGCCCGCGTGCACCGAGGCGAGGTCGTCGAGCCGGCCGGAGGCGAAGAACGCGTCGTCCTTGCCGAACACGGCACCCCGCGCCGCGTCGGCGACGACGACGTCGTAGCCGCGGATCTCCGCCGCGGTCACTCCGGCGGAATCGGCGAGCTCGGCCAGCACATCGGCCTCGGTCGGATCTCCCAGGCCCCACACCGGCTGCGTCTCGGTCTGCTTGTCGAGGGCGAGGCCGTTGTTGACGCCGCGATCGAGGTGGATGGCGAGCTGGGGGAGGCGCAGCAGCGGGCCGGTGTCCGCGAGGACGACCCGGCCGTCGGCGAGGGCCAGCCGGCCGGCGAGGCGCAGCTCCCGGTCGAGCCACGAGTTCAGCAGCGGACCGCCGTACACCTCGACGGCGGCCTGCAGCCAGCCGCGGGCTCCGGTGGTCGGCTGCGGCTTGAGCTTGAAGCCGGGGGAGTCGGTGTGCGCCCCGAACACGTGCACCGGCGTCGTGGAGGTCGCATCCTCCGGCACCACCCACGCGATCGTCGCGCCGTCGCGGACCACGAGGTATCGGCCGCCGAGCTGCGCGGGCCAGGCGTCCTCTTCCTGCAGCCGCGTGAAGCCGGCCTCCTCCAGGCGGCGGGCCGTCTCGGCGGCAGCGTGGTAGCTCGACGGGGAAGCGGCGACGAAGTCGGCGAGGTCCTCGGCGTGGGTGAGGGCGTCCGGGGTGACGGGCATGGCATGACCTTCCTGCGCGGGGTGTCCTTCGAGCGTAGTCGCGCCCGGTCACCGCGCCCTTCCCGGTCGGGGATAGGGTGGTGGCGATAGCGCCTAGGGTTCCGGGGTCTGCACCCGTCTGGTCCGAGCGGCGCCACGGTCCTCCTCCGCAGGGGGACCGTCATCTGACAGGACAAAAGCCCGGAGGACCCGATTCGTCGCGCCCGCGGCGGAGGGAAGGGTCTGCCGTGTCCGCTGTCGCTCTCGTCCTCGTCCTCGCCGCCGCGATCGCCCACGCGTCCTGGAACGTCATCGCGCACGGCATCAGCCGCGCCGGCTCGCCGTTCCTGTGGTGGGGTGCGGTCGCCGGCACGGTCGTCTGGATCGGCGCCGTGCCGTTCACGGGCGGACTCGGCGCGGCCGACCTCGGCTCGTTCGCGCTCGGGGTCTCCGTCTCCGCGGTCCTGCACGTCGCCTACATGGCCGTGCTGCAGCGCGGCTATCGGGAGGGCAGTCTGTCCACCGTCTACGCGACGGCGCGCGGCACCGGGCCGTTCCTCTCCGTGATCGTCGCCGTGCTCCTGCTCGGCGAACGCCCCTCGGCCCTGGCGCTCGTCGGCGTCGCGGCGGTGATCGCCGGGGTCGTCGCGATCGGGTTCGTCGACCGGCGCCCGGCGGGCAGCGGGCGCCGTGTCGATCCCGGGCTGTTGTTCGGCGCCCTCACCGGCGTGGCGATCGCGGTGTACACGATCTGGGACGCCCACGCAGTTCGGGAATGGGAGTTGTCCCCGGTGGCGTTCATGGTCGGGACGACGCTGCTGCAGGTGCCGTTCTACTCCGTGGCGGTGCGCGGACGATGGGGTGCGGTCGTGGCGCTGGGGCGCACGCAGTGGCGCCGCATCCTGGCCTTCGGCATCCTGTCGCCGCTGTCCTACATCCTCGTGCTGACCGCCATCCAGATCGCTCCGGTGGCGCTCGTGGCGCCGCTGCGGGAGGTCAGCGTCGTGCTCGTGAGCCTGTTCGGCGCCTTCGTCCTGCGCGAGTCCCGGCCCGGCTGGCGGATCGGCGCCTCGCTGGTCGTCCTCACCGGGATCGTGCTGCTCGCGCTCTGAGGCCGCGGCTCAGCGGAAGGTGACGAGTCCGGCGTGGGCGGCCGTGACGAGGATCTGCACGCGGTCGCGCAGGTGCCACTTCGACATCATGCGACCGAGGTGGGCCTTCACGGTTCCCTCCGAGACGATGAGCGCCTTCGCGATCTCGGCATTGGACATGCCCTTCGCGAGGCACTGCAGCACCTCCTCCTCGCGCTCGGTGAGCGGTTCGAGGGTCTCCGCCGCCGCGGTGGGAGTGGAGTCGCGCACATGGCGGATGAGCATCGACGCGATGCGGGGCGACAGCGAGCTCGCTCCCGCGAACACCTCGCGCACGCCCGTGACGATCTCCTCCGCGCTGGAGTCCTTGAGCAGGTAGCCGGAGGCGCCGGCGCTCAGCATGGGCAGCACCGTGTCGCTGCCGTCGAGTGTGGTGACGGCGAGGATGCGCACGTCGGGCCACCGTTCGGCGATTGCCGCAGTCGCCTCGATGCCGTTCATCTCCGGCATCTGGACGTCCATCATCACAACGTCGGGCTTCTCGCGCTCGACCGTCGTGAGGGCCTCCACACCGTCCTCCGCCTGCGCCACGACCGTGATCTCGGGCGCGCGCGACACGAAGTGCGACAGCGCGGAGCGGACCAGAGGATCGTCATCGACGATCACCACGCGGATTTCCTGCATGGAGGAAGCCTAACGGCGTGAAGCGGGCGCTCTGAGGATGTAGACCTTTGGCTATCGAGGTCTGGACGAACGCCAGATGTGCGCTCCGCGCGCCGCCGAGAAGATGAATACAGACATCGACAAACGGCACTAGAACGGAGGTGAATGTAATGACTTTCTGGCAGCAGGTTGGCAAGCTTTTCGGTTTCACTCGCTAGGATAGCTGGCGAATAGGAGACAGTGCACCATGGCCTTAGACCAGTCAAAACGGGCGGTGCCTGACATTTTCCGACTCGCACGCGGCGAACGCCTCACACGCGTGGAGAGCATCGTCATCCTCGCGATCATCAGCGTGATGGTCGCGATCGACGTCTTCACTCTTTTCACGGATCCCACCGTGAATCCCCTCGCCTCCGCGGTGAGCATCGCCTCGACTCTGGCTACCGCTCTGTTTCTCTGGTCGCCTCTGATCGCCACGTGCGCGATCGGTGTCGTCCTGGTGGCCTCCTTCTTCACGGGGACCGAATCGCAGGTCCTCATCACCGCCGCCCTGGCGTCTGCGCTGGTCATGCGCCTGGGGTGGACCCCTCTTGTCCTCTCTTACACCGGAGTCTTCCTCGTCGCTGCGTCGGTCATGGCGTACGGAGACTCCGACGTCCCGGTCAATGTCGGCATCTATCTGATCGCGGCCACGGTCGCCGGGGCCATCGGCCTCGGACTCCGGCTGGCCTTCGACCGGGGGCGTCGCCTCGAGCACGAGCTGGAGGCTGCGGCCGAACAGGAACGCGAAGCCGTCCTCGCCGAGCGACGATGGATCGCCGGCGAGCTGCACGACAGCATCGCCCACCACCTCACCGTGGTGTCGCTGCACGTGCAGATGCTCGAAGACCCCGACGCCAGCGATGGCTCCCGGGAGGCGATCCGTGTCGCCGCCCGGAAGGCCATGACCGACCTCCGCTTCGTGATCGATCTCGCCGACGACGGCCCGCGAGCCGCGGGCATGCCGACCGGCGATCTCGTCGCCGCGGTCGAGGAGGCGCAGGCCGAGTTCGAAGCAGCAGGGCACGACGTCATCCTCGACGGCGACCCCGGCGACGAACGGATCCCTCGTGCCGTCGAGATCGTGCTCGCGCGGATCGTGCGCGAGTCGGCCACGAACGTTCTGAAGTACGCCGGCCCCGGCCCCGTCGAGATCCGTCTCGCCGTGGACGACGACAAGGCCCACTTGTCGTTGCGCAGCCCGCTGCCCACGACGCCGCGTCGTGAGCTCTCCTCCAGTCGGACCGGACTCGGGCGGATGGCCGAACGCGTCATGGGTGCAAGTGGCGAGTTCAGCGCTGGTGAAGTGGACGGACACTGGCTCGTGTCCGCCGTGTTGCCGGTGGTGTGAGCGCCGCGTATCCTGAGACGAAGCCCGCGATTCCGGCCGCGAGGCCGTAGACGAAAGTCTACGATTGTCTCGACATTCGGCACTTCAGTGGCCTCGCGACGCCGACATATCCTGAAGGCTCCCCAGATAAAGCGTCCCCAGCGCTGCGATCGCGGGCGCGATCTTTCTGGCTTCTTAGACTCCCGCGCCCGCGGTCGCGAATCTGTCTCCGGGCCTCAGCCGCCCACCGCTCTCATGAAGTGCCCGTCCGTCGATATCCCGGACGCCGCCACCGTGAAGCGCACCACCTCGCTGAGGTAGCGATCCTCCGACGCCTCGAAGATGCGCCCCTCCGCGTCCCTCGACGTCCGCGTCAGCCGCAGGATGGGCGTGCCGCGGGGCACGTGCAGGAGCGCCGAGTCCTGATCATCGGCGGCCACCGCATCGATCACGTGCTGCAGGGTGACGATCGGGTGCCCGACCGACGCGAGGTGCTCGGTGATCGAGACCTCGTCCAGGTCGACGTCGAACAGCCGACGGCCGACGTTCTCCGTGTAGGCCAGTCGCTCCAGCATGGTCGGCCGCCCGTCCAGCAGGCGCAGCCGCACCACTCTCACGATCGTGTCGTCGGGTCCGACGCCCAGTGCCGGTCCGAGATCGCCCGCGCGGCGCAGACTCAGCTCCTGCGTCTGGGCGCCCGGCGTGACGCCGAGATCCCGCGCCCAGCGAGTGAACGGGACCGAGACGTCGACCGCCTGATTCGCCTTGCGCGCCACCACGCGGGCGGGGCGCCCCCGGCCGGTCTCGATCAAACCCTCGGCACGGAGCGTGGCCAGGGCGTTGCGGATCGGTCCGCGCGACGTGTGCCACCGCTCCGCGAGCTCCGCCTCCGTGGGGACATCGTCCCCGGGCCGGAGCGTGCCGTCGACGATCCGCGCGCGGAGGTCGTCGGCGATCTGGGTGTACACAGGTTCGGCCACATAGGTACATTACTTCGCCTGTCGCCTCCGGGGTCGGTGTGTTGTGGGGCCGTTCATCCAGAAGAATCGGGGGTGAACGCCGCCTGAACACTTCCGAGATAGGTATACATGTCGGCCTGACGGCTGGGAGAGTCGTCCCTGGATCACTCCTCCCACCCTGAAAGGTCCTCATGAAGCTCCGTGCTCTCCCCGCCCTCGCCGGCGCTGCGATCCTCGCGTTCGGCCTCGCCGCCTGCTCCGGATCGGCCGATGCCACCGACGCCCCCGGCGACGCGCAGTCCGCCGGCGGATTCGCCGTCGACGAGAACACCCTCGTTTTCGGCGTCGTCCCCGACTCGGTGGACACCGAGACGAACTACCAGCCGCTCATGGACTACATCGCCGAGGTCACCGGCAAGAGCGTCGAGTACCACGAGTCGACCGACTACGCCGCGCTCATCGAGGCCGCCGTCGCCGGCAAGGTCGACGTCGCCTCGTTCTCGGGATTCACCTACGTCACCGCGACCAACAACGGCGCGAAGCTCACCCCGATCTCCTCCATCGTGACCGAGGAGGGCCAGGAGCCCGGCTACTACTCGCAGGCGATCGTGCCGGCGGACAGCGACATCTCCAGCCTCGAGGACTTCGCGGGCAAGAAGGTCTGCTTCGTGGACCCCTCGTCCACCTCCGGCTACCTCTTCCCGTCGTACAACCTCCTCGAGGCGGGCGTCGACCCGAAGACCGACATCACGCCCGTGTTCGCGGGCAAGCACGACGTGAGCGTGCAGAAGGTCGGCGAGGGCGTCGAGTGCGAGGCCGGCTTCGCCGAGGACTCCGAGGTCGAGAAGTCGGACAAGGTGAAGGTCATCGCCGAGACCATGGTCCCGGGTGCTCCGCTCGTCTACTCGTCGTCGCTGCCGGACGACGTTGCGAAGCAGCTCGTCGACGCCCTCGGCGAGGTCACCGTCGACGACATCATCGCGGCGGGCATCGACAGCGCGGACTCCGACGCGTTCCGCAGCGTGTTCTTCGCCACCAAGCCGGTGGACGACGCGTACTACGACCTCATCCGCAACATCTGCGCCGAGACCGAAGCCGAGCAGTGCCAGGGCTGACGCCCCGCGCCTGACGACAGGAGAAGCCATGACCGCGGCATCCGACACCCTCATCCGCCTCGCCGGCGTCACGAAGACCTTCGGCAGCACCACCGCCCTCAAGGACGTCACGCTCGAGGTGGCCCAGGGAGAGATCGTCGTGCTGCTCGGGCTCTCCGGTTCCGGCAAGTCCACGCTGCTGCGGCATCTCGACGGCCTGGAGCTGCCCAGCTCCGGGTCCGTCGAGGTGCTCGGCGCGTCCGTTCCCTCGATGAAGGGCCGGGCGTTGCGACAGCTTCGCAGCAGCGTGGGCTTCATCTTCCAGCAGTTCGAGCTCGTACCCTCGCTGACCGTTCTGGAGAACGTGCTGACCGGGTCGCTCTCGCGGATGCGTGGGCCGCGGCTCGGGCTGTGGAGCTACCCCCGCGCTGCAAAGCTGACCGCGCTGGAGCACCTCGACCGTGTCGGCCTCCTCGACCGCGCCTACCAGCGCAGCGACACCCTGTCCGGTGGCCAGCAGCAGCGCGTGGCCATCGCCAGGGCCCTCATGCAGAAGCCGGCGATCCTCCTGGCCGACGAGCCTGTCGCCTCCCTCGACCCGGAGTCGAGCGAGCAGGTGATGGCCCTCATCCGCGAGATCGCCGCCGACGAAGGACTCACCGTCGTGTGCAGCCTGCACCAGGTCGACCTCGCGATCAGCTGGGCCGACCGGATCGTCGGGCTCCGGCACGGCGAAGTCGTCCTGGACACCCCGACGGACGGACTCACCAAAGCCGAGGTGATGGAGATCTACGGCCGCGTCGCGACGACCACGGCCGAGATCCGCGCCGTGCAGGTGGAGCTCGTCGACGCCGTGACCACGGTGGCGGCGTCATGACGGCGGTGGAGGCCTCGACACGGGGCGCTTCGACAGGCTCAGCGACCCGGGGAGGCGGCTCAGCGACCCAGGGGGGTGGAGGGAGCGTCGCGGAGCGGGCGCCGAAGCGACCGCTCTCGGCCGAGCGCATCGCCGCCGGGCTCACGCTCGTCGTCCTCGTCGTGCTCGGCATCCTGGCGGTGCGCGACGTGGGCATCTCGATCCCCGCGATGGTGCAGAGCTGGGGCAACGCGGAGAACTTCCTCGCCCGGGTCGGCGGGCTCTCCTTCCCGGCGCCGGCCGACCTCGCCTGGCTCGTCGCCCTGACCGTGGGCCTCGTGCTCGTCGGCACGTTGCTGGCGGCCGTGCTCTCCGTGCCCCTCGCCTACCTCGCCGCCGCCAACACCACCCCGGGTGCCGGGTGGCGCGCGGCCGCACGGTTCCTCGGCGTCCTCACCCGAGCCCTGCCGGACGTCGTGCTGGCCATGGCGTTCGTGCTCATGTTCTCGCTCGGCACGCTGCCGGGCATCCTCGCCATCGGCATCCACTCGATCGGCATGATCTCCAAGATGTTCGCGGATGCCATCGAGCAGATCGACGAAGGGCCGCGTCTCGCGATCCGCGCCGCCGGTGGCTCGAAGCTCCAGGAGTTCACCGCGGGCATCCTCCCGCAGGTGCTGCCGAGCTGGGTGGCCACCGTGCTTCACCGCAACGACATCAACCTGCGCGGGAGCGTCGTGCTCGGCTACGTGGGCGTCGCCGGCCTCGGGCTCGAGATGTCGTATGCGTTCAAGGCGCTGAACTACGGCAAGGGTCTCGGGATCGCGCTCGTCATCTTCGTGCTCTGCATCGTGATGGAGATCGTCTCGAGCACGGTGCGCGGCGCGATGCTCGGCGAGCAGAAGCACACCCGGTCGTGGATGGACCGCATCGTGCACCCGCGCTTGCCTCGGCGGTCGCAGGCGCCCGCCGAGGGCCGCCCGGCGTGGGCGGCGAGCCCGGAGACCGCGGTGCGTCGTCCGTGGACCGCCCAGCGGGTGCGCCACACCGCCGCCGGGATCGTCGCGGTCCTCGTCGTGGTCGGCAGCGTCGTCGTGAGCCAGATCACCTGGTCCGACCTGTTCACCTTCTGGGCGAAGCTGCCCGACGTCGCCGCCCGCTTCTGGCCGCCGTCGTTCGGCAGCTACGACACGGTCGCGATGCTGGAGGCCATGCGGGAGACCGTCGCCATCGCGCTCGCCGCCACCGTCCTCACCCTCCTGCCCTCGCTGCTGCTCGGCTCGTTCGCCGCGCGCAACGTGGCCCCGCACGCCGCAGGGCGCGGCACGGCCCGTCTGCTGCTCGTCGGCATCCGCGGCATCCCCGAGCTGATCCTCGCCATCGTCCTCGTCGTCATCACCGGTCTCGGCGCGCAGGCCGGCGTCATCGCGCTCGCGATCGGCGGGATCGGACTGCTCGGCAAGCTCATCGCCGACTCCTTCGAGGAGGTCGACCGCGGGCCCGAGCGTGCGCTGCGGGCGGTGGGCGCCACACGGATGCAGACGTACACGTCGGCCACGCTGACGCAGGGCACCCGCGCCCTCATCGGGCACAGCTTCTACATGCTCGACACCAACATCCGCGCGGCCACGATCCTCGGCATCGTCGGCGGCGGCGGTGTCGGCTACTACCTGCTGAACGCCAGCCAGGGTTCGCGCTACGAGACCGTGACCGCGATCGTCCTGATGATCCTCGTGACCGTGCTCGCGGTCGAGGGCCTCGCGATGTGGATGAGGAAGGTGTTCCGATGACCGGGGCGGAGCAGAATCCGGACGTCGTCGTGGTGGGGGCCGGTATCGTCGGTCTCGGCGCCGCCTTCGCCGCCGTGCGCCGGGGACTCCGGGTCGTGGTCGTCGAGCGCGGCGCGGCTCCGACCGGCGCCACGATCCGCAACTTCGGCCACCTCTGCATCGGCGCGCAGGGCGGAGAGGCGCGGCGGTACGCGGATGCCTCCCGTGAGCTCTGGCTGCAGCTCGCCAGGGACGCGGGGTTCTGGCTCCGCGAGTCGGGCACCCTCGTGGCCGCACGCCACGAGGACGAGCTCGCCGTGCTCTCCGCGGCGGCGCGGGACGGCGGCATCCGGATGCTGGAGGCCGATGAGCTCCTCCGCCGTGCCCCGCTGCGCCGGGACGGGCTCGTCGGCGGCGCCCTCATCGAGGCCGACCTGCAGACGGATCCGCGCACGGCGGCGACCGCGATCGTGCGCTCCCTGACCGCACGGGGCGTCGAGTTCCGCTTCCGCACCGCGGTGACGGCCCTCGGCCCCGACCGGGTGGAGACCACGCGCGGGGCGATCGACACCGGGGCGGTGGTCGTGGCCGTCAACCACGACATCGACCAGCTCCTGCCCGAGGTCGCGGAACGGCACGGCGTGGTGCGCTGTGCGCTGGACATGATGCGGGCGGCCGTCTCCTTCCCGCGACCGTTGACCGCGCCCCTGCTGACCGGCTGGTCCCTCATCCGGTACGGGCGGTTCGCCGACAGCCCCGAGGCCCGCACCCTCCGCGAGCGCCTGCACGCCGAGCGGCCCGACCTCGCCGCCCTCGACCTCAACCAGATGTACACGCAGCTGCCGGACGGCACGCTCATCCTCGGCGACTCGCATGCCACCGACGCCGCCCCCTCGCCGTTTCAGCCGGAGGCCGCCTTCGCCGCGTTCCTCGACGAGGCCGAGGCCCTGTTCGACGGGGCGGCGCCGCGGGTCATCGAGCGCTGGCAGGGCGTCTACGCGAAAGCGCCCGGCGAGTTCCTCGTCGACCGCGGAGACGACGGTGCCCTCGTGCTCGCCGCGACCACCGGCATCGGCATGACCTGCGGCCTCGGGCTCGCCGACCTGCACCTCACCGCCGCCCTCGGCGGCACCCCTGCTCTGGAAGGAACACCATGACCATTCCGATCGAACTCGTCGTCCTCGACATGGCCGGCACCACCGTCGTCGACGACGGCGTGGTGGAGCAGGCGTTCCAACGGGCCGCCGAGCGCACCGGCGTCGCCGCACGGCTGCCCTGGGAGGACGCCCTCGGCTACGTCCGGGAGACGATGGGGCAGTCCAAGTTCGACGTCTTCCTCCACCTCGCCGGCGGCGATGCGAGCGCGGCGCGGCAGGCCACCGCGGCGTTCGAGACCGCATACGCCGAGATCGTCGCCGAGAGCGGCGTCGCGGAGATCCCTGGAGCGGCGGACGCGATCCAGGGGCTGAAGGACGCGGGGCTGACCGTCGTCCTCACCACCGGATTCGCTCCGGTCACGCGACAGGCGCTCATCGACGGGCTCGGGTGGGGAGGACTCGTCGACCTCGCCCTGTCTCCGGTCGATGCCGGCCGCGGACGCCCCGCGCCGGACCTCGTCCTGACCGCCCTTCTGCGCACGGGAGCATCCGCGGTGCAGGCCGTCGCCGTCGTCGGCGACACCGTGAGCGACGTCGAGTCGGGCCGCCGTGCGGGTGCCGGCTTCGTCGCGGGCGTGCTCACCGGGGCGCACGACCGCGCGGCCCTGAGCGGAGCCGGGGCCCACGCCGTGCTCTCCGACGTCACGGCCCTGCGTGGGGCTCTGGCCCAGCGCGAACTCCTTCCTGTCGTCGCCTCCGTCTGAGGGTCGGGTCATGGGAACGCTGCTCATCCGCCCACCCGGTCACCGGAGGGACGTCGCGCTGCGCCCCGCCGCCACCGCGATGGTCTGGATCGGCGAAGGCCACCCGCACGAGACCATCGCCGTCCCCGGGGTCGCGCTCGGTGATCGGGACGTGCTCGTCGCCGTGGAGATGTCGACGATCTGCGGATCGGACGTGCACACCGTGCACGGGCGGCGGTCCGCGCCCGCACCCCTCGTGCTCGGGCACGAGAGCGTCGGACGGGTCATCGCGATGGGCGACGACGGGGCGGCGGCGGTGGACGGCACCCCGCTGCGCATCGGCGACCGCGTGGTGTGGTCGGTCACGGTGTCGTGCGGCACCTGCGACCGCTGTCGGAGGGGCCTCACGCAGAAGTGCCGCGACCTCGGCAAGTACGGTCATGACCGCGTCGGGGCGCACGGCGACCTGACCGGAGCCTTCGCCAGTCATGTGCAGCTGCGCGCCGGCACCGCGATCGCGCGCGTACCGGAGGCGCTGCCGGCCGCGGTGCTGGCTCCGGCCGGCTGCGCGACGGCGACGGCATGGGCCGCCGTGGCGAGGGCCGCCCGTGACATCGATCTCGACGGTGCCGCGGTGCGCATCCACGGTGCAGGACTGGTGGGGATCAGCGCCGCGGCGATCGCGGCCGAGCACGGCGCCGTCGTCGAGGTCTGGGACCCGGACGACGATCGCCGGGCCTTCGCCGCCCGCTTCGGAGCCACCGCGCTCGACCGTGACCCGGACGTGGTCATCGAAGCCTCCGGGCACGCCGTAGGGGAGGCGCTCGCGGGCGTCGCCGTCGGCGGCACGGTCGTCCTCGTCGGGAGCGTGTTCCCGGCGGCGCCCGTCCCGCTGGACGCGGAGGATCTCGTCCGCCGTGTCGTCACGGTCGCCGGCGTGCACAACTACGACGCCGACGACCTCGCGGCAGCGGTGTCGTTCCTCGCGGGGCGCGGGCGCGCCTCTCCGTTCGCCGAGGCCGTGGGCGCCGTGCGACCGCTGCTCGACATCGACGCCGCCCTCACGGACGCCGCCGCGCGCAG